>DBGGTD010000514.1:0-4262 GCA_051162585.1 Elainellaceae cyanobacterium | reverse complement strand
TCGAAATAGTCAGGATGAGCCGCACATTCCTGAAACACATCATAGAGATCTGATTCAGAAATCAGATTCTTTTTTGATCCCCACAGGCCGCCATTGAAAATATTCTGTAAGTCGCCGGGTGTAAACACGTTGGCCTCTAACACGGTAGGCGTAAACACGTTGGTGATGCCGCCAGTGTGTTGATAATCGGCGCACACGAAGTCGTAATGATCTAGATAATTTAAGGTGTCGATAATCGGCTCAAACACCACGATATCGGTATCGATATACAGAAATTCATCGAAGGCGCCAAACCAACACGCTTGCTTGCGAAACTGGTTAGGGCGGGCAAAAAATCCGTCACCAAAAATGTCGTAGAGCTGTTTAGACAGGCGATCGATGAAGTCTAAATCGTCATAGACCGTTACCCCAAACGACTCGTTTAAAATCTGAGCGACTGACTCATAGTGGTCATCGTAAGGAATTAGAACAATCGGGGTTTCTGAATCATAGAGTCGAATGCTATTTAAGAGGGCGATCGCCTGATCGGTTACTCGATCATTGGCCGTGATATAAATTCCGCGAGTCATTATAGGTGTCCTTAGCGAGTCAGCCCAATTTTGCGAAGCAGGCGTTTTTGTAGGCTGGGTGGTGCGTTATACGCTTTAGGCGTGCCTGCTAATGCGGGTCGTTGGTCGGGAGCATGGAGATATCGATAATGGAGGAATATGTCTCGATAGGGAAACTCGATGTTGTCTCCCTCACACACTTTCTTAAATAGCTTTGACGATAGCCCAATGTAGTGAAGATAAGTCAGCCGTTTGCCGTGGTCGTAGAGGACGCGATCGCGGTCTTCAAAATGGGACGATGTGACCGAATTTCCGGTGACGTGGGTTTCTGGCAGATGAAATGCTAAATTGCACCGAGAAATGGGCGATCGCAACGTCATATAGTTCAACACAGACTGATTGGGCGCAGCTAAATACAGCACGTCCGATTCGCCATTTGCAAGCCGATCGACCAGCCACCTGCGGCGCTCCGGAGGAAATACTCCCGTCTTTGACGCAAAAAAACCAGAGCAAAAAATTTGCGTTTCTAACTGTGCCTGGTCAAAGATTTCGGAAAGCTTGGGAGAATTCACGTTGAAGATGTGAGTAGGGTCTTTGTGCTGAAAATCGTAGACCACAAAATCGTGGTCATCGAGCGCCTTAAACACTGCATCGAGCGAATTAAGCAGCAGCGTATCAGCATCTAGATATACGAAGCGATCGAAGGGAGCCTCCGGATCAAACGCCGCATATCGATGGTTGCACTCTAGCCGATAAACGCCAGAAATTCCTTTTTGGTCGTGCCAGGTTTGTAGCGCACTCGGGTGTGTTGCCCAAACCTGAGTCGAAAACTCTTCCCAACGCGCAAAAATATCAGGATCGTAGAGCAGCGTGACGTTATCGCGGGTTTGGATTTCTTGACGCACGCGCTCTAGCTGATCGTTATAGGCAATCACGCAGACTGGCGTATCTCTGCCCTGATTGACCTCAATACTGTTGAGTAGGGCAACCAGTTGGTCGAAGACCACATCATTTGCCAGGGTGTAGATACCGTCAATCATGAGCTGATGCCTTTAGAATTGGGAGAATAGTAAAGATACAGAGCCAAAAAACTCAATTATTCAAGCGTGTCCGCAAATTCGGAGAGCCAGTTGAGTAAATTGAGTTTATGCAGAATAATCTGTCGGGCTTCGGCGATCGCTTCTTTTCGGTCATACCAAAGATCCGGCGTTGCCGTCACCTCACGAATATAGGCCAACCCCTTCTCATCAAGACTTGGCAACCGCACAAAACTCTCAGGCGGAATCAGCCTATCGGCAGCCGCGCCACCGAAGTAAATCGGCAAACACCAGCCTAAAAGGGCATCCCAAAGTTTTTCGCTCACATACCAATCATTATCCGCATAATTCTCGATCGCCAGATTGTAATAGTAGGGAGCCATGCCGTGCCACTTATTACGAAGCTCCCCACGGGGATGTGACCAGTCGGGTAAATTGCGCCCGTATAGGTCAAACTCTAACTCGTTAGACCGCAGCAATCGCAAAAAATCTAACCGTTTGCGATGATTTTCGGTGCGATCGATGCCTGATGTAATCCAGCTACAAGGGCGAATTTTGTCGGGAACGGGAGCTGCATTTAACTCCTGAAACGAGCGATTGACATACCAGATCGCAGGCATATAGTTCGGGTTGGGCGCAAAATCGTCAGGCCCTGAGACATAACCGCAATACTGCTGGGCGGCTCGATAATGAGCTTTATGCTTGTTAATCACCTCATCCAGCGGCGGTTCGCGCAGAAGATAGATGGTGCGCTCTTTCGGAACTCCGCGCAGCAGCGTTTGCATGTCAGCGGGCGGCGTTGAGGTCGCCTTTGACCGACGTAACGTAGACCACCACGGCTGCTTTGGCGGCGTTGACTTTGGAACATTGAACTGATATAGAAGCAACATATCAGGTTGGGGCGATCGCGCCAGCATTTGAATCATGTTCCAGACACCAAAATGTTCGGGTGACTGGAACCATAGCCAATCATGAGCGCTCGGATTGAGCCCCTGATACGAACTCAACATGCCAACCACGTGCCTGCCTCTTTTGCCCATATCGTAATCTGGTGATTTGAATAAAATGAAGCGCCTTGGTTCTGACGAGATGCCCCAAGATGACTAGGATGCACATAGCAGGCTTTAAGCTTCGTCACCCCACCCAGTTATAACAACTCTCTAGGATTCGTTCCAACGCCAAAGACCTCGAAAATTGCGCAGTGCCGCACGATAAGCCTATTCAAAATGTGAAGATAAGGGAGATGCCACTCTTAAATCTCATGAACTTGCCAACTTGGATTACGGTTTCTCGCTTGCTGAGCATCCCATTTATCCTGTATCTGCTCAATCAGCCAACCGACCAAACCCGGTGGATCAGTGTCGGACTTTTTCTGATCGCCGCAGGCACAGACTGGCTTGACGGATATCTCGCTCGACGACTCGACCAAGTGACCGATTTAGGAAAATTTCTAGACCCGTTGGTCGACAAGCTTCTCGTTTTGGCTCCGCTCTTAGTCTTAGTTGAGCTCAATCAAATCAGAGCTTGGGGAGTGTTTTTGATTCTTGCGCGAGAGTTGGCAGTCGCCGGATGGCGCGTCAGCCAGCCTAAAATCTCTGGGGCTAATATCTGGGGCAAGCTGAAAACGGTAAGTCAAATCGTAGCGATCGCTCTATTAATCGCGCCCTTGCCCCCATCTTGGACGATGCCATCCATTGTTGCCTTCTGGATTTCAGTTATCCTGACATGGATTTCAGGCGTGATTTATCTGCTACCGCGATCGTCTCCGCCAGCGCTAGAGCAGTAATTTGATAATTAGATTGGTTAGATATAGCAATCCTAGATGGTGTGTGAGCAGTGGGGCGGGCTGAGCCCGCCCCACTGCTCACACACCATTCACAAGCGATTTAGGATCGCTATAAATCGATTTGATTGATTGATTGGATCTATTCAAATTACCTTTATGGTTCCCTTAAGAAATTCCCACGGGACCCAAGCCTCCGTGAAGATACGGAATTGTCTCTTGGCACGGTCAATAGATCTGAGACTATAACAGCAATAGATTAAGACTAATTACTGTTTAACTATTTCTAATTCCACTGACTTGGAAATATAGAGCCTCGTTCCAAGTCGAAACACACTGACGTTATGAATGAGATCAAAGAGGGTCTTATCGATGACGCCAGTCTGTGCAACTCTCTCATATTTACTTAGTTAACTGCATAATTCCGCAACCGCCAGGAAATTTGGATCTAGGTGAACTGGTATCGCCTGAGTTCTAGCTCAAGCTGAGCCCATAGGTCTATAAGCATCCAAGTGCACGTGAAGGCATGCGCTCGTAGCGAGCGTTGCTTTCGGCTGGCATCCAATAATCATTAAACGAATCTCACACGGCTAACCCTCTCCAAGACTATCGCTATGCTGACTCAACTGCGAAAAGCCAAAACTGCCGCTTCGTCTGAACTGACGTATACCTTAAATCGAGCCAACCATTCTCGCCATTTGCCGAGGTTGCCTCAATTGGATGCTGCCCTTGCGACTTGCTTGCAACAGGAAGGAGTCTGCGTCACGTCGTTAGATGAGCTGGCGTTGCCCACAACGTCTCGCCTTCTCAGCGCAGCATCTTCGCTAGTAGCAGAGGTTCCGCCTGCGTCATCAGTGCGTTTTGAGGGCGATCGCAACGTCAGCAGTCATTGTG
>DBGGTD010000513.1:0-2706 GCA_051162585.1 Elainellaceae cyanobacterium | reverse complement strand
GCTCACTGCTAACTGCCACCCCTTACCCTTTTCTCTTGACAAATCCCAGATTAGCACCGTACATTCCTTTGCTGACTCCTGTTTTCACATCCTGAGTTTTACTCTGAATGCTGTCTGTCCATTTGCAGCGATTTTTAACCACCCCGGTTTACAAGCTTCGAGACCCCCGGCTGACATTTTGGTTAAGTCTGAGTCTTGTCTTTGCTGTCGTCTACAGCCTGATTGGGCTGCAGGCTCCCCTTAGTAGTGCCTACGTGATTCATGACGATGTGCGATCGCACGTCTTTTGGATGTGGCGATTTTTTGACCCAGAGCTATTTCCCAATGACCTAATTGCCGACTATTTTCAGTCGGTTGCTCCTGCCGGGTATACCACCTTATACCGGGTTGCGGCGTTTTTAGGCATTGACCCGATTGCATTCAACAAAATTCTGCCACTGCCGTTGGTGTTAATTACCACCCTCTACTGCTTTGGCTTCTGCATGGAGATTTTGGCAGTGCCCGCCGCCGGGTTTCTTGCTACCGTCTTTCTCAACCAAACGATTTGGGCCGTCAATGATGTCGCTTCCGCTACGCCACGGGCATTTCTCTATCCGCTGCTGATGGCGTTTCTCTACTACGTGGCGAAACGATCTCTGTTCCCCTGCCTGATTGCGATCGCCCTTCAGGGGTTGTTTTATCCGCAGACCTTATTTATCTCCTCTGGGGTATTGGTCGTGCGGATGATTCGCTGGCAGAATGGGCTGCGCGTGTCGCGTGACCCCAAAGACTACTGGTTTTGCTCAGCAGGGTTGGGAGTTGCAGCGGTGATGCTGTTGCCCTATGCGCTGAAAATCTCGGATTATGGGCCGGTGGCGAGTCTGGAAGAGGCTCGTACGCTGATTACGCTGCAACACACCGGACGCAAAGACTTTTTTAACCCAAATCCGTGGGAATTTTGGCTATGTAACGATCGCTCGGCGATTTTCCCATTGGAATGGTGTCGCAATCCGTTTCCGCTGCACGGATGGGCGGCATTGTTGCTGGTGCCGATGCTCACGATGCCCCATCGAGTGCCGCTGGTGCGCCAAATATCGGCAAATGTCGCGCTGCTTCTGCAACTGGCGATCGCCTCCGTCGGCATGTATGCCATTGCTCATGGGTTACTATTTCGGCTGCACTTGCCCAATCGTTATACCAAACACAGCTTTCGGATGATCATTGCCGTTGCAGGGGCGATCGCGCTGGTTTTGCTTCTCGATGCGATTTTTCGGTGGGCATCGAGTCGTCGAGCAAAATCATCCACCCGTCACGTTGCTGCGATCGGAGCATCGATTCTGCTGGTGGGGATTTTGTTTTCCTATCCGTGGCTGCTGCGTCGCTTTCCCAGCGGTGATTACGTCGTCGCGGAGCCGCCTGAGCTTTTTGAATTCTTTGCTGCACAGCCGACCGATACGTTGGTGGCATCACTATCGGATCGAGCGAATAATATTCCTGCGATGTCGAGGCGGTCAATCTTAGCAAGTTCAGAAATCGCCAATCCCTATCACATTGGCTACTATCAGCAAATCTGGGAACGCCAGTTAGATTCAGTTCAGGCTCAATATAGCCCTGATTTACAGGAAACCCAGGAAATTATTCGCAAATACGGCATTGACTATTTTTTGATCGATGTCGGTGCATTTAATCCTGATTACATTGAAAATGACCGCTGGCTACGCGAAGCCCAACCAATCGCCTCTGAAGCAATGGCACGCATGGCTCAAGGCATCAAACCTGCCTTGCAAACGCTGATGCAGCCCTGTTCGGTTCTTAAAACGAATGGGACGGTCGTTGTTGATGCTCAGTGTGTGTTAGAGGCAAGTTAATTTGTAACGTGTGTAGAACCCGCGCAGCGCGCGGGTTCTACACACAAACCTGAGCCTACGGGGCTATATAATGATGTTCCGATACGGATACCACACCCTCATCTATGACATTCTCAGCTCGCCTGCAACACTGGATCACCACGCCGGTCCTCAAATCCCGCGACTCGCGGCTGATGGTCTGGTTTAGCCTGAGCATTACGTTCGCGCTGATTTATACCTTGATGGGGCTGCGAGAAGCGTTTAGCAGCGAATATGTCATTCATGATGACGTGCGATCGCACGTTTTTTGGATGGAGCGGTTTATCGATTCGGGGTTATTTCCCACTGACCTGATTGCAGATTATTTCCAGTCCGTTGCGCCTGCTGGATATACGTGGCTGTATAAAGCAGCGGCATTTCTAGGGATTGACCCCATTAGCTTTAATAAGTTTTTGCCATTACCGCTGGTACTAATCACCACGATCTATGGTTTTTGGATCAGCATAGAACTCTTTCCGGTTCCCGCCGCCGGATTTATCGCCACGCTACTGCTCAACCAAACTACGTGGAACACCCACGACATTCCGTCAGGGACGCCCCGCGCATTTATCTATCCGCTGTTTATGGCGTTTCTCTACTACGTGTTGCGGAGAAATCTGCTTCCGTGCCTGATTACCATCGTGCTGCAAGGGTTGTTTTATCCGCAAACAGTATTTCTCTCGTCGGCAGTATTGGTGCTGCGGGTATTGCGGCTTGACGGGTGGCGACCTAAGCTATCGCGCGATCGCCAAGACTATGTGTTTTGCATCAGTGGGTTGAGTGTGGCATTTGTGATGCTGCTGCCCTACGCGCTCAAAATATCGGACTATGATCCGGTGCT
>DBGGTD010000512.1:0-7391 GCA_051162585.1 Elainellaceae cyanobacterium | reverse complement strand
CGCCAGATTTAATTTTCTGACCAACGGCTTTACCAATCTCGTTACTGCGAGCCTGAAGTTGCGATCGCTTCCCCTCTAGCTCTCGCTGCTGTTGATCAATCTCCAGAATCGGCTGTAACTCGTAGCCTTCGCCACGTAAGTTTAGGCTCTTTTGTACGGCGTTTGTGTTGTCCCGAATCTGCTTGATGTCTAGCACAGTGTCCTCTATGTTGGCGATCGCCCACTCAACTCCTACAAGGATATACTCCTTGTGGAATGCCTGTGCAGAATTTTGAACGAGCAATCCCAGCGCTTCGCATTGAGAGGCTAGTCAAAGACGTAGGCAGCTAGTAGGCTTCGCCTTGCTTTTCCTCATTTTGATAATGCTTGACGATTGCCCAGACAGCATGGATGCTTCCTGGCAGCCAACCGAGCAATGTCAAAAGAATGCTAATGAGCAGCGTTGAGCTGAGCCCATAAGTTAGGAAAATGCCAACGGGAGGAATTAGAATTCCCAGAATAATTCGTAAGAGTTTCATATCTGATTGTTATGGAATGGAACTAATTCTATTCAATACGATGAATCGACTTGAAGACGTCCCTCTGTAGACTTATAAAGGAGAACCGTTAGACGACGGAGACGGGCTAGCTTGATAGCCAAAGAAATCAATGCGGTAGTCTGTAATCCGAACGCCCGTTTGCTGCTCAATTTCCTGAATCAAATCGTCCGGTAATGTCACATGAATATCCATGATTTGATTGGTATCGAGACAGTTGATATGGCTATGGGGATCACTGACATTGCCATATAACCGACCGTCAGAGCGCTCAATGCACTCAATAATATCTTGGCTCGACAGCGCTTCTAAATTCTGGTAGACCGATGTATGCCCAATCTCTTTGCCCTGCTGATTAAGGCGGTCATAAATCTCTCGGGCGGAGAGATGCTGCTTTTCTTGCCAGAGCAGTTCTAGAATGAAACGACGCTGCTTGCTCACACGCATCCCATGAACCTGACACCGCTCTAATGCATCTTCTAGAGATCGAATTGGTTTTCTTGCGGCCACTTCACCTTGCATATCAAACGATTCTTACCTCTTTACCTAAACCTAACAATCAGCGTCTAATAATTTGGATACGGATACATCTAGATATGGATATATCCTTATACGAACTCAGTACAACTTTAACTTGAATCACTTCAAAATGTCTACTAACCCCCGATATGAGGGCATGTAAGCCGCTTTTATGAAATAGATTTCCGTCAAAATCGATCGTGCGATCGCCCGATGCTGGCTTAGGCTAGGTATTGAGGTTGCATACTAACACTGCAAAATAGCTCAATGGCAACGAATATCCAACTCAGCGAAGAGCACATTCATCAACTCGATATTTCACCCGCTCAAACTATCGTGGATAGCTGGTTAGAGAACGGGGCGATCGCTATTCAGTCTCAGCAACTCCGGTTTGATATCAACTATCCCCGCGAACCTACCGATCCGAGAGAATTGTCAGAGATTCCTGAAATTCGACTGTGGTTCATTCTGGTCGATTCATACTATCCCTGGCTGCCCGTTGCCTTAGACTGGGAAACCGGGGAACTGGGTCGCTATGCAGCTATGTTGGTTCCACACCAATTTAGCTCTACCGAAGGTATTCAATACAACCCCGAAGCTCTTGAAATTTTTGTGATGCACAAGGTGTTTACCATCATACTTTGGGCACAACAGTCCGGAATTTCAAGCCGAAATAGGCTCAAAATGATGACCAAAGTATTAGGATATGAGCTAGACGACAGCTTATTTGACACACTCGGAAGATAATGCTAGAGATTATGCGCCGCTCGTGAATGCTGATTCTGAAATAGGCAAGACAACGCTGACGGTGGTGCCTTGTCCAAGTGAAGATTCAATAGTTAGGCGGCCACCGTGAGATTCTACGATGCGTTTGACGATAGCTAGCCCTAGTCCATTTCCTGATGATTTGGTCGTAAAGAAAGGTTTGGTCAGCTTAGGGAGGATTTCCGTAGGAATCGGTTCGCCGTCGTTGCGGATCTGAATGGACACGTGGTGGTGAGTCGGTTCACATAAAATTTTGCATGTAATGGTATTGCCTGGAGGAGAGGCATCGCAGGCGTTTTCAAACAGGTTGATAAAGACTTGCTTGAGCTTATCACGATCGCCCATGATGATGACAGGATGGCTAGGCGGGTGGAACTCTAGCCGCAATCCAACCGACGTTGGCATCCCGCGTAGGGCCTCCAAAATTTCTGACAAGAATTTTTTTAGATTGATGTCGGTCGTTTGCAGAGTTTGGCGTTTGGCATAGAGCAAAATCTCGCTGAGCAATCGCTGCAGGCGATCGCCCTCTTCCAGCGCTAGTTCAAGACGGGCATGGGCTCGCTCAGGGAGGTCCATGCTTTTAAACGAATTAAGCCCCATCAAAACCGTCGTTAGCGGGTTGCGCACTTCATGAACGATCATGGCGGCGAGTTCACCAATCTCAGCCAGCCGTTCGAGCGCTTTTTCAGCCTGCTTACGCTCGGTGATGTCTCGTGCTAGCGACAGTCGTAGGCGATCGCCCCCCCAGGCAAAAGATGTTGTTCTCACCTCGACCGGAAAGCTAGTGCCATCTTTTCTCTGATGAATGCCCACCGACGTAACCGGAATGCCCGAGTCAGCCTTTTGATAAATCTCTCGGATCTGCTCGGGCGTTAATGCTTTTTGAATCTCTTGAATCGTTAAGCCAATTAGATCTTGACGACTATAGCCCAGCCATTCACACGCCTGATGATTGACATCGACAATTTCGCCATCACAGTTAATGATAAAAAATGCATCAGCCGCTTGCTCAACCAAATTGCGAAATCGCTGCTCACTTTGTCGGAGCGACTCTTCGACCTGCTTACGTTCGGCGATCGCTTCGGTGACTTGATTAAACATTTGGTTAAACGCCACGATCACATCTCCTAGTTCATCGTGACGACAGATTGAGCTGGAATAAAACTCGGGCGGGGGCTCATCATTGCGGGTCGCTTTGCCTGCCCCCAATAAGTCGCGTCGCAGCATCAAAACTGGGGTGATCAGCAATGGTTCTAGCACTACCATAGTGGCAACAGTCACAAACACCGAGATAATGAGAACCAATCCAGCAATCCGACCGACAAATGCTATGAGTTCTTGCCTGACGGACGAGGCATCGTGACGCACAATCAGGATGTGGTTTCCTTCCATCGCGGGGATAGACCAAGCCGCATCATATCGATAGGTCGATCGATCGAGCTGACTTGCATTTGAGTTGCCCTGAACGCTGGAGGGAGGCAGTTGGGGATATTCACCAAAGCTGCCGATCAGATCTCCCGAATCTCGATACAAAGAAACCCCGACAATGCGCGGATTTTGCACGAGTTTTTGAATATCGGTAAGTATCTTGTCGTCTGATTCCTCAGACGAGTTCATGTCTCCAATGAGCCCATTCGCCCACGCCATTGATAGCTCTTTCAAGTGGAGCAGTAGTTCAAGTTCGCGGCGATAGACCGACGGAATCAGAATGATAGCTTCGATGATGACAATGCTCGCAAATACCCAAAGCACAATGCGTCGAGACAACCGTGCCGTGAACAGATGTGAAAGCGCTCGAAGCCGAGTCGACACTAGGCTAACACTCCTCTTATGACAACTTGCGACTAGCTTACCGTCTCTCGCTTTACCATGTATAGCAACCACTCAGACAACTGCATCGGTTTTACCCCCAGCTTTCCTAGGGGTTTGTGAAACAATAATCTCATGGTGGTGCGCTACGCTGGCGCTAACAACATCCTACGGCTCAATCAAACCGTGACGTTGTTTCTTTACAGACCCTAAGCTTTAATTTCTGGTTGCTTCTAGCTCTATGTATAGTCCTACGGACTTAGGTTTGTGTGGTGAGCCCCCGCGCCGGGGGCTCACCACACGTTTAATGTCCTAACGCGAGAGCGTAAGGCTGTATCGTACGAAATGTCTCTACATTGTACGAAATGTCTCTACATAGAGACTTGCCTTTGATAGTTCTAGATCATGCTCATCGCAGTGACCAATAAGGCACCAATAAGACCCTATCCAAAAACTCTAGCGAGTTTCAGATAGGCACTAGGCACTACAGGGGCATGGGCAGTGAGTTGTGCCGCGCAAGTGATTTTTGACCGTTGTGACCAGTTGCTCGATGTTGAATGGCTTGACCACATAATCGTTTGCACCTGCCTTGAGGCCAGTGTGGCGATCGCTGTCTGAATCCATTGCTGTGACGAAGATAATCGGAATTTGACTGTCTGCCTGCCGCAGACGACGGCAAATTTCTAACCCCGACAAACCCGGCAAGCACCAATCCAAAATAATCAGATCTGGTTTAATATCTTCGACCGCTGAAAAGCCAGCTTTCCCATCGTGTCTGACGCTAACGCAATATCCCTGATCGGCAAGTTCTAACTGAACAATGCGGGCAAGTCGTTGCTGATCTTCGACTAACAAAATGTGAGAATTCACGATTCCCACCTCCTAACCACTCAATCAATGTATTTCGCTCTAATCTTAATAATCGCTGATCACGCTGAGACCGCTCTGAAGTGATTCTGAGTTAAGCCTGAGAATTTGTAAGATTTCTAAACAGCTTCGATTAACAGTGATGGGAGCGAGTGATCCAGCGAACGGCATCTGCTAAATCAGGTGCCACATAGTCGGGAACGGTGTGATGTTGATAGTCTCCCTTGAGAACGCGATCGCCATATCCCGTCTGCACTAAGATTCCAGTGCAGCCAGCATTGTGGGCAAGATCTATATCGGTTGCTTTGTCACCGATCATCACGCTTTTTTTCAGATTGAGATCGTGCTGCCAAGCAGCCGCCACGAGCATGCCTGTATTGGGCTTACGCCACGTCGTCCATCGACTAAACTCGGGAATGACGCCTCCGTCGGGCGGGCTCAAATCGTGACAATAATAGAGTGCGTCCAGCTCCGCCCCAGCCTCATCATTTAACAATTGGCACAGTCGATCATGCAAGGCGTCTACATGGCTGCGAGGATAATATCCTCGTGCTGGACCTGACTGATTAGACACCAGACAACAAAACCAGCCGCAATCGTTAAGTTTCCGCACCGCTCGAGCTGCACCTGGAATTAGCTTCAGATTGTCAACATGGCGAATATATCCTGCTTCAATGTTGAGAACCCCATCTCGATCAAGAAACACCGCAGGCTTCGTCATAGTGGATAATCCCTACGCCCTATGTCTAAACTTTATCCTCAACCACCCCACACTTTTTGTAACACTACATCAGGCGAAATATCAGCCATCTTGCCGGTTGGTGATTTGATGCCGATAAATTTATCATCCGCAGGCAGAAGCTTTCCTGGATCGGTCGGCCCAAACAATGCCAGCGTGTAAACCTGAAGCGCAACGGCTAAGTGCATCGGAGCGCTGTCTGTACAGAGCATCAAGTTTGCCCCCGCAATGATGGCAGCCAGCTTGCCAATGTCACTCGGCTGCACCACATGAATACCCGGGCATGATTGGGTCAATGTCGTCACAAACTCTTTATCCTCAGGGCCTTGCACCATAACCAAGGGAAGGTCGGGCTGACGACTTTGGAAGTCTTCTACGATCGCTCGCCAGCTTTTAGCCGGGTAAATTTTGTCAATTCCTTTCGACTGGGCTAAACGACTGGAGCCCCCGTGAATCAGAACATACCCCTGATCGCCTAAGCCAAGCCGTTTGCATTCACTATCAGCCCATTCGATATCTCGCTTAGGGACGTTGATAGACAGAGGAGGACATGGTTTATGAATATCTAACCCCTTGAGCAAATCATGATACATCTGAGCGGCATACTGCTCAGTTTTCAGGGGGGCCGAGTTTGTGAGAAAGAAGCTCCCAATGCTGCTTTCATAGCTCACTCGGATAGGGGTTCCCGTTAGCCACAGCAACATACCCACCGGCCAACGGCGACCCAAGGAAATGGCAATGTCGTAATAGCGATCGCGGATGATACCCACCAGATTTGCCCAATCTGCCGGACTATTTCGATCCTTAAAATCGAACGGGATCACGTTGCTGACAGATTTGCAAACCCGATAAGCACTTTTTGCTCTCGGTTCAACTACCACATCAATGTCAACAGTTGGGTATGCCTGCTTCAAATCATCCAGAGTCGGGAAGAAAAGAATCTGGTCACCAATCCCGCCAGGGACAAGAGCCACTACTCGCATAATATTTTGTTACGATGTTCGCCCCTTATTTTAGGGGAAGAGACACCAATGCAGAAGACAAATTTGATCATTTATAATGTCTCTAGGCGCTTCAGGCGCTTCAAGGATCGCTCCTAACACGGTACGATGTCAGGGATCTCGGAAATTTAAGAGTTTGCGATCGCAGGCGAGGACGACGGTGTACTTACTGATTCCAGCGGCAGGAAAGGGTCGACGTATGGGGAGCGATCGGAATAAGCTGCTTCTCACGGTGCTGGGTCACCCCTTGCTTGCCTGGACTTTAAAGGCGGCTAATGCATCCCAGCAGATTCATTGGATTGGCATTGTGAGCCAGCCTCTTGATTGGCAAGACTTTAAAGATATTGTTTCAGACTTAGAGTTGACAAAACCCGTCGAATTTATCCAAGGTGGCTCAACTCGTCAAGAATCAGTCTATAACGGGCTGGGCGCTCTCCCAGACCAAGCTGAACGAGTTTTGATCCACGATGGGGCTCGATGTTTAGCGACTCCTGCCCTGTTTGATCGATGTGCAGACGCTCTTGAGCATTGTCCTGGTTTGATTGCGGCAGTTCCACTCAAAGATACGATCAAAATTATCAAACCAGGAACTCAACAAATCGAATCGACTCCCGATCGCCAAAATTTGTGGGCAGCACAAACTCCCCAGGGGTTTTCCGTCACTCAGCTAAAAGAATGTCATCGCCGAGGGTTCGAAAATGGGTGGGCGGTGACAGACGACGCGGCTCTATTTGAGCAGTGCGGTTTGCCCGTGCAGGTTGTAGAGGGAGAAGAAACAAATCTAAAAGTCACGACGCCTGCGGATCTTGCCATTGCTGAATTGATTTTGCGATCGCGCGGTAGCGACATATAGCAGTCCCAGATGGGTCGTGAGCGGTGGGGCGGGCGCCGCCCGCCCCACCGCTCACACACAATTCACAAGCGATTTAGGATCGCCATATAAGATAGCGCTACCCGTCTCGGCTCAACGCTCTATCCAGGATGCAGTTTCACGATAGGAATGCTCTAAAACTCATCTAAAAGCGCATCTATCATTTCAACGCCTTCGATATTTCCTTGTTGGGCATAAAGGGCACGAGCTTGTTCTAACGCTGCGATCGCTTCTTGGGTGCGATCGCGGCCTTGCAGGGCCAACCCCAATTTGTAGTATCCGTC
>DBGGTD010000511.1:0-9388 GCA_051162585.1 Elainellaceae cyanobacterium | reverse complement strand
GGGCTAGGGTTTGCCATTCCGATTGAAACCGCTCAGCGAATTGCAGAACAGCTTTTCTCAGATGGGCAAGTCCAACATCCTTACATCGGGATTCAGATGGTTGATCTGACACCGGAGATGCAAGAAAAGATTAACCAAGACAGTGACCTCAATATTGATCTTGAGGGTGACCGGGGCGTGCTGATTATTAAAGTCATGGGAAGCACTCCAGCATCAGATGCAGGACTGGAAGCTGGAGACATCGTTGTCAAGGTTAACGGTGCTGCAGTATCGACTGCATCTGATGTTCAACAGCAAGTTGAGCAAAGCCGCATTGGCGAGGTCTTAGATGTCGAGGTCGATCGAAATGGAGAAACAGTCATCATTCCCGTCCGCCCGACAGCATTGCCCACCGACTAAAACGAAAAATCATCAAATGGGTCAGTCGATGTCTCGTTATTAGATGAATTGGCATCGAAGTTTAGAGAGATTGAGCCAACCACACTATCTTCGAGCTCCATGCGCTGCTCCATTCGACGCAAAAAATAGCCGGTCATCATCGCGGACGCTAACAGACCTGCAAGGTTTTCGCGATCAGTCGTCACTTGAACATTGAAATTTTCTGAGGGTAAGACTCCAACCAATCCCTGAACGTTTTGAGAAATAATTTGCTTAATTTCGGGGCTGACCGATCTAGCAACCATAGCTAGAACTTCGGGCGGCTGATGTTGGAGATACTTTAAGAGCTGATTTGCTTTTTCAGTTTCTTCATGATCACCGAAAAAGTTCGTACTTTGGGGATTAAAAACCATGGAATCTGATTTGCTTCCTATTTTCCCTTTGGTCTATTGTTACATCTATATTGGCGAATGTGACCAGTAATCTCCGCAGGAATATCGGAGATTCAAGAACTTCAAGGTGCTAAGAGCAATCGTATCGGTCGCTCTTACGCAGATTCATCAAAGGGTTGCGGCAATTTGTCAACTTGAAAATACTGATAAAATTTTTCTGTGACCTGTAGCCAATATGATCGCCCATCCGATTGGCGACGTTTGCGGACGAACCCGAGGCTCACAAGTTCCTGAACGTGCTGATAGGCTCCTGAACCCCGCAGGTCTACCAGTTGAGTTTGGGCAATGGGGCCTTTGAGAGCGATCGCCGCGAGAGTCCTCAGCGCCCCCACACCTAAATCGAGAGGCACCAGCGTATTAACCAAGTCCTGAAAGGAATTTCGCAATTGTAAGCAATATCCATCCGGTGTTTCAGTGATCTCTAAGGCGCTATCTCGATGAGCATAGTCAGACATCAGCTCAACTAATCCGCCTTCTGCATCTTTGCGATCGCACCGAGCATACTCCGCTATTTTGGCGATTGTCAGCGGTTGCCCTTTGAGATAGAGAATAGCTTCAATCGTGCTAGCAAGACTGGACATGCTCTCTCTAATCTACCTCGTTATTTCTGAACTCTCAATTCCTACATAGCGATCTTAAATCGCTGGTGAACTGTGTGTGAGGGTGGGGCGAGCGACTCGCCCTACCCTCACAACCCATCTGGGATTGCTATAGCAGTGTACGCTTGAGATAAGTCTGGTGTTATAGAATGCGCCGCACCCCCCGTCGCCGTGCCTGCTGACACCATTGCAAGTTTCTATAGCTGCATCTTCTTCTCGCTTGATTAATCTAAGTTACGGCCAGTGAGCTCCACAAAAATATCTTCCAAATTGGATGGGCGCACCATCAGCCCTGTTTTGTTAGACTGATGTGCTAAGTAATCATTCGCTTCTTGAAGACCAGGGAAAAATTTATATTCCCAGCGATCGCCAACCTGCTTCATCACCAACCCTTTCCCGTGTTTTTGTCGCAGTTCTGGCAAGGTTCCAACTTCAATCAGATGACCATTATCCATGATGCCGATGCGATCGCAGAGATATTCCGCTTCTTCCATGTAGTGAGTCGTAATCAAAATAGTCATTCCTTGCTGATTGAGCCCCTTGATGATCTCCCAAAGGCGGCGACGAGTTTGCGGATCAAGCCCAACGGTTGGCTCATCTAGAAACAGGATTTGAGGTTGATGAAGCAGTGCCCTGGCAATTTGTAAGCGACGCTTCATCCCACCTGATAGAGTTTTGACGTAGTCATCTTTGCGATCGGTTAGCTCAACATAGTCAAGCCAACCCTTAATTTCGTGCTGGCGTCGGGAGCTCGGAATATGATGCATTCGCCCGTGGAATTCCATATTTTCCCAAACAGTCAGGTCGATATCCACGCTTGTTTGCTGAAGTACCACTCCAATTTTTTGCTTAACGCCGAATGGCTGACGCACGACATCATACCCTGCAACCACAATATCGCCTTGAGTCGGGAGCGTGAGGGTTGTTAACATGCGAATCGTTGTCGATTTGCCCGCCCCGTTGGGACCCAGCAAACCAAATACTTCCCCTGGCGGGATCGCTAGGGAGACGTCGTTAACAACCGATGTATTGTTGTACACCTTATGCACGCTTTGAAGGCAAACTGCAGGTATCATAAATGTCGTTAATCTTTCGTCATAGCGCAGTTTAATGCGTATTTTAACTGTAAATCAGCACTAGTGGTTCATTTGGTATGAGCTTAGTCACTGTTAGGTATGGAATAACTTAATGGGGCACCAGACTCCTGAGTTGACAGTGTGGCTTTGTGAACACATGGTTAAACGAGGTTGACATCGACTATGCCAGAAGGACCTGAAATTAAGCGAGCAGCCGATCGGATTGCAGCGGCGATCGCCCATCGACCTACAATAGAGCTTTTTTTTGCATTCGATCATCTCAAGTCCTACGAGCAAAAATTTCAGGGACAAACGGTTCTTTCTGTACAGAGCCGGGGAAAAGCGATGCTGATTCGCTTTGAGAATGACCTTAGCATCTACAGCCATAATCAGCTTTATGGCAAATGGATGATTCGCAATGCCTATTCATTCCCAGATACCAATCGGCAACTCCGCTTGGCAATCCATACAGAGAAAAAATCGGCGCTTCTCTACAGCGCGTCCGATATTGACGTCCTGAATGACGCAGATATTGCTCAGCATTCGTTTCTAAAAAAACTGGGTCTAGATGTGCTAGACGACTCTACAACGGTCGAAGCCGTGATTGCGCAGTTGACAGACCCGCAATTCCATCGCCGTCGGTTGACCACGTTGCTGCTCGACCAGCATTTTCTCTGTGGACTCGGCAATTATCTTCGCAGTGAGGTGCTATTTGTGGCCCGAGTCCATCCCTCGCTGCGTCCCGTCGATTGCAATGCTGACCAAATTTGCCAGTTGGCACAGGCCGCGATCGCCCTTCCTCAGCAGTCATACGAAACCGGAGGCATCACAAACGATTTAGAACTCGTCGACCAGCTTAAGGAACAAGGCTATTCACGCAGTGCCTATCGCCATTGGGTCTATAAGCGGGATGGAAAGCCCTGTCATCAGTGTGGAACAGACATTGTGCGGGAGTCATCGGGGGGACGAGCCTATTATTACTGCCCAACCTGCCAACAACGTTGAATCAATTGTAACCAACTATCGTAGGACAGATATAGCCGTACACTCTTGCGTTAGGACGTTGAACGTGTGGTGAGCCCCCGCGGCGCGGGGGCTCACCACACAAACCTAAGCCGGTAGGGCATATACTCAAGGTGGTCCTCATCAACAGGGAGATCGGTACATGGGGTCGAGTCTTGCTATTCTGGCATTTTTAATCATCGGCTACACGGTTGGCTCCGTGAGGATCATCAATCAAGGGGATGAAGCATTGGTCGAGCGGCTGGGGCGATATCACCGCAAACTCGAGCCTGGTCTAAACTTTATCGTGCCGCTCTTAGATCGCATCGTTTGCGTCGAAACCACTCGCGAACGGATGCTCGACTTTGAACCTCAAGAAGCAATCACCAAAGACAACGTCAGCTTAAATGTAGACGCAGTCGTATACTGGCGCATTCTTGAGCTTCAGCATACCTATTACACCATTGACGATATCGAAGATGCGCTTCAAGCGTTGGTGATCACGAGCCTTCGATCGGAAATTGGCCGCATGAAACTGGAAGACACCTATTCATCACGTCGCGAAATCAACCGAATTTTGTTGCAACAGCTTGACGAAGCAACCGCAACCTGGGGCGTTAAAGTGACGCGCGTCGAGGTACAAAATATTATTCTGCCTCGCACGCTGGTAGCATCGCTTGAGCGAGAGCGGGCAGCCGAAAGTGAGAAAAAAGCGGCGATCGCCGAAGCAGAAGGTAAAAAACAAGCTGCTATCGAAGAAGCATCAGGAACGGTTGAGGCGATTCAGCAAATCAAACACGCCTTAGGAGATAAAGCAGATACCCGAACGATTCTTCAATATCTGCTGACCAAACGGTATGTCGAAGCTAACTACGAATTAGGGCAGAGCGACAATTCCAAAATTGTCTTTATGGACCCCAAAGCCATGACTCAAGCCATGGCCGAACTGATTGGTCCTGATTTGCAAACGCCTCCTCATCGTCACAACGTCAGACCTGGAAATATGCCTGGAGACGGGGGATCTGACGTAGGGTGATAGCTCAAGCCGAAAATCACCAGGACTGATTCATGCCATTTGTGCGCTAAAAATCAACGTGCCAAACCTTGATATCTTGGCTCCAGCTTCCGGTTGCCATCAGCAGACTCTTAGATCCTTCTGGAATCACCACAACGAAATTAATGTAAGACCCATAACCTACTAAGGTGCGATCTAACCGGCGTTGGCTCCAATCCCAAAGTTTGATGGTTTCATCAGCACTCGTGCTAATCAGGGTTTTGCCATCAAAGCTCATGGCCAAGTCATTTACAAAATTATCGTGACCTGTCAAGGTGCCGAGCTCTTCACCGGCTCGTAGGTTCCAAACTTTAATGGTCTTGTCAGCGCTGCCGCTAAACGCAGTCTGCCCATCTAGCGCAACCACAACAGAGTTAACTGGTCCAGTGTGCCCCGATAAAATATGCAGAATGTCTCCCGTGGCAATATTCCAGGTAATGATGATGTTGTCTGCACTACCGCTTATCAGAGTTTGACCATCCGGGCTAATCGCGACATCATTCACAAAACTATCGTGCCCGGTGAGGGTGCGAATATTGTCTCCTGTGGCAATATCCCACAACTTGATGGTCTTATCAGCACTAGCACTGACGAGCGTTGTGCCGTCGGGAGTAAAGTCAACATCATTGAGAAAGCTTGTATGTCCGGTGAGGGTGCGAATCGCTGCGCCGGTTTCTAGGTTCCAAAGCTTGATGGTATTGTCTGCGCTGCCACTTGCTAAAATTTTGCCGTTAGAATTAACCGCGAGCGCTTGAATCGGACCTCCATGCCCTGTTAATGTCCTAACTTCTTCCCCTGTCCGCAGATTCCATAGTTTGATGGTGGTGTCCTCGCTGCCGCTAATCAGCGTCTCGCGGTCGGGTGCGGCAACTAACGCATTGATCAAGCCCGTATGCCCGGATAGCGTCTGAACGACATTAATGTCTTCAATGGCTCCAGAGGTTGATGGCGCGATCTCATTGGTAGATTCAGTGAACGAGTTACCGGAGCGAAGCTGTTGAATACTATAAATTCCTAGACCCGCCACCAAAACTGCAACACCACCCGCCCAGAGCCATCGGGACACCGAGCGCTGCATTGCGCCAGTAGGTTGAATCTGGGTATCGGGATGAACCGCCGTTTGGCGATCGCGCGGATGCTTCTGAGATGCGGCTCGTGCCAACTGCTGGCTTGAGAGGTGAGCAAGCTGGTCTAGGACATCTTGGGTGTCGTGGGGGCGATCGCCCGCTCGCGGTGCTGTGAGCTGGTCAATAAAGTCAGCAAACTGGGGAGAAATATGCGGGGCATATTGGCGCCAATTTAGTTCGTTGTGGATGGGGTCATAAATGCCATCATCGGTAGGCTGTTTGCCCGTCAATAGAAAAATAAACGTACATCCCAATGCATAAAAATCTGATTGAGGCACCGCCTGCCCATATTCTTGCTCAGGCGGGGTATATCCAGCAGAACTAATGCGGGTGATGCCTTCTGTGCTGCCCAATTGAGCCAGATAGGTATAGGTCATCTCACGGGCTGCCCCGAAATCGACCAGCACAATCTGCCCGGTTGAGCGCAACATCACATTTTCAGGCTTGATATCTCGATGAAAATAGTTGTCCTGATGAATCAGATGCAAAATTTCTGAAAGCTGGGTCAGCCAGTTGAGCGCTTGCTTTTCACCGATGGGGTGGTTTCCCTGCTGACGCATCCATTCTTTAAGGTTTGGACCGTCAATCTTTTCCATGACGATGCAGTGTAGCGATTCGCCTGCATTTCTGGGGAGATATTGGAAATAGCCATCTTGTTCGATGTGAGGAATGCTGGCATGTTGGAGCTTTCCTAAAACAATTGCCTCTTTGCGAAATAGCTCAAGCACCTTGGGATGACTGCTATAGGTCTCCTTGAGTACTTTCAAGATTTTTGGGGTACTCCGTTCATAGGCTTCATAGACCATCCCAAATCCGCTCTTATCGCTAAGCAACCGCATGACCCGATACTTATCTTGTAAAACCAGTTCAGATCCACAACTTTGGCAATAGCGATTACTATCATTTCCTGGATGGTCGGGTTGAAGGCAACGAGGATTAATACAAAGACTCATAGTTAGCTAGTGATGCATTCCTGAGATAGAGACGGCCCCTCAATCTGATGATATGGTGCTGCTGATAGCCGCTTTACCCAACTCGCCTGACTTTCCTTTATCCTTTGGAGGATACCCTAGTTCTCAACCAGATCTGCTGAAGCGAATACAACGTTATATGGAGTGGCGAATCAGGGTACTCAAATAATCGTGAATAGCTCGCCTTTTATTATCGGTCAAAATCTGTACAAGGTGATGATGTCGGCAGGGTCATACGAAACTACAACGTTAGGCTGGCGGCTGACTAAGCTAGGACAGCGCGCTTGGGAATGGATTGAGCTGCAATGGTCTAGAGGCGGAGACACTTCCACCTCTCCCCCATCTGCTGCCGCAATTCCAGACTGGTTAATCAGTGCTGCATTCTGGGTGGTGTTAGTGGCGTTACTAGCGTGGCTGGGATGGCAATTTTATCAGATCTTGAGGCCCTACTGGTCAAGGCGACGCTCTCGATCGAGGCACTCAGTCACTCGTCAAGCCAGTCGCCCCAATCATCCGTTGAGTGCCGTAGACTGGTGGAGGCGATCGCACCAATTTCAGCAGCAAGGCGATTACCGAGAAGCCTGTCGTGCCCTCTATATGGCAATGCTGCATCACCTGAGCGATCACCATTTAGTCACAACAGGCGACAGTATGACTGACGGCGACTATTTGAGACTCGTGCAGCACCTTCCTAACCCCCATCTCTATCAGTTTCTAATCTCGACCCATGAGCTGCTTTATTTTGGCGAGGAGGCCGTTTCACCCGAGCGCTGGGAACGCTGTCGACAGGCGTATCAGGAGATCGTATCCCCATGAATCAGTTGACTGAGGTGACGCAACTGAAAGCTTGGAAGAATTGGGGCATTGTGGCGATCGCTCTAGGTTCACTGCTTCTCCTAACGGTCATCGCTGCGCCGCAAAATCCTCGACTCAGCGGATCAACCTATAGCCATGCCCCCTCTGGCTATGGAGCGTGGTACGAATTCATGGAGCAGCAGGGCGTCTCCATGCAGCGATGGGAGCAGCCTTTTTCAGAACTGCCTGATGCGACAACAGAGACTTCTTCTGGGGCTTCTTCTGGGACGGGTGGGATGACCCTACTGCGTGTGAACAGCGGACTGGTTTCCCGCGAACTCAGCCCAGACCAGCGGCATTGGGTCGAACAGGGCAATCGGCTAATTATGTTGGGCGTTCAAGCACCCGTAACAGAAGCCGACTTCACCACTGCTCAGCCGAGTGAGGTCGGAGCCGTCAAGATTGAAACCACGCGCCGCTACATAGCCTCATCCACTCAACACACCCAGATTTTGGGCGATCGCTTTGGTGACATTGTTTGGCAGCGATCGCTCGATCAAGGCACTCTCATCGTCGCTACTACCCCTCATTTAGCTGCCAATGCCTATCAAGACGAACCGGGTAACTTCAAATTTTTGGCCCAACTTGTCGAAGGCAATCAATCCATTTGGGTCGATGAATACGTCCACGGATATCGAGCATCCGAGGCCGTATCTGCGGGTGCATCAGACAGCCCTCAAAGCTGGCTTGGCTACCTAGTGCAAACGCCTTTGATGCCAGCCATTATTCAAGTCGTGATTATAATCCTCGTTCTCATCGTGGGTATGAATCGACGGTTTGGGATGCCTGCATCTCTTTCATCTCCATCACAAAACAACAGCAGAGCCTATATTCAAGCACTTGCTGCGGTATTGCAGAAGGCAGAAAGCAGTATCTTTGTCATTGATATCATCGGACGACACGAACAGCTTCGCATTCAACAGGTCTTGGGGCTCGGGAAAACGTTGGTCAATTCTCAAACACTTTTGGCAGCATGGACACATCAAACGGGGCACGCCGCCTCAGATATCGAATATGTTCTCACCCCTTACTGGCAGAAGAAGCGCCTGAGCGAAACTGACCTGATTGCGTGGATGAAACGCATCCAAACGTTGCATCAACATCTCCGTCATCTAAACCCGTCACTATAACGATGCTCATGACAGACACGATGCTCATGACAGACGATACCCACTCCAACGCAGCGTTTTTGCGCCTCAGCCAAGCGCTTAGCAAAATTGTGGTTGGGCAAGAAACACTCGTTCAACAACTTCTTGTCGCGCTGCTGGCAGGCGGCCACGTTATTTTAGAAGGGGTTCCTGGTACTGGAAAGACACTGCTCGTCAAAGTGTTGGCGCGGCTTGTTCAAGCAGATTTTCACCGCGTTCAGCTCACTCCTGACGTCTTGCCCGCCGACATCTTAGGTACGACAATCTTCGATCTCAATAGCCGCAACTTTATTCTCAAAAAAGGGCCGGTGTTTACCGAGATTTTGCTCGCGGATGAAATTAACCGGACGCCTCCTAAAACTCAAGCGGCCCTGCTAGAAGCAATGGAGGAACAGCAGGTGACATTAGAAGGAGACAGCCTACTTCTGCCCGATTTATTTTGGGTGATTGCCACCCAAAACTCAATTGAATTTGAGGGCACCTACCCGCTACCGGAAGCCCAACTTGACCGCTTCTTATTTAAGGTCGTGGTTGAGTATCCTGACTCTACGGCTGAGAAACAAATGCTAATTAACAGTCAAGCTGGGTTTAAAACTCGCCGCCTCGATTTAGTCACAATTGCCCCCGTCTTGACCGTTGCCCAGGTTGTGCAGGCACGTCAGGCCGCCGCCGCCATTACCGTGAGTGATGCGCTGCTCGATTATTTGCTCACCCTCGTGCAGCGAT
>DBGGTD010000510.1:0-3750 GCA_051162585.1 Elainellaceae cyanobacterium | reverse complement strand
ACTGGGATGCCGGATTTTGTGCCAGCTTTCAGGTGACTAATCCAGGGTCTTCACCCATTAATCGAAGCTGGCAGCTTACATTTCGCATGAATCAGGCTGACATTAATAGCAGTTGGAATGGCGTCTTTAACCGTCAAGGAACGCAGTATACCATCACTCCTCCTGACTGGACGCAAACGGTTTGGGGCGGGCAGACCGTTGATATTGGCTTCTGTGCCGATAAGCGTGGAACCGATTATCGCCCGACTAATGTGAGATTGCGGTGATGCATAACGGATAATGGATTAAAATCGTCGCCCCATCAGGATTCTGCAATCCAAAATCCAAAATCCCCAAAATGGTATAGCCTTACGCTCTCGCGTAAGGACGCTGAACGTGTGGTGAGCCCGCGCGTCTCAAACTTACCCATGACTAGCAGTCTCAAAATTTTGAGGGTTTAAACATCGGCAGCGATGTTTTGAACCTCGACCACGATGTTTTAAAACTCACCCACGATGTTTTAAACCTCACCCACGATATTTTGAACCTCAATGATGATGTTTAGAACCTCATCCATGATGTTTGAAACCTCGACGATGATGTTTAGAACCTCAATGATGATGCTTTAAACATCGCAGCCGCGCGGGGTCTACACCCAAACCTGAGCCCGTAGGGCTATATACGAACACAGTTCGTTCCCGTCTGCTTCAGTTCCATGGCACACTCATGAGAAGCGTCTACCCACAGCTTTTGTATGGACTCAACTCTGATTCTGCCGAACTACACCAACGGTCAGTGGTGCAAATCTGCGTCTTCAGAAAGGTTAGAGGTTGTCAATCCGGCGACTCTAGACCGCTTGGCTGAGGTTCCTCTATCGACTACGGATGAGGTCAACCAAGCGACTGAGGCAGCGCAGACAGCATTTCAGACCTGGCGACGAACACCTGCAACCAAGCGCATTCGCTACTTGTTTGCCCTGCGCGAATTGCTCGAACATCACTTTGACGACCTTGCCCGCACCATCACAATGGAGTGTGGCAAAACGTTGGCGGAGTCACGCGGAGAGATGCAACGAGCCGTTGAAAATGTAGAAACGGCGTGCGGCATTCCGATGATGATGCAGGGCTGTAGCTCAGAAGATATTGCTCGTGGCATCGACGAAATGATGATTCGTCAGCCGCTAGGAGTCACTGCAATCATTGCGCCGTTTAACTTTCCAGGCATGATCCCTTTCTGGTTTATGCCCTATGCGATCGCCTGCGGAAATACCTGTCTCGTCAAGCCATCCGAGAAAGTTCCGTTAACGATGCACAAGATATTTGAGCTGCTCGACCAGATCGAGTTGCCTCCGGGGGTTGTGAATTTAGTCAATGGCAACAAGACCGCAGTCGATGCAATCTTAGACCATCCCTTGATTCGTGCCGTCAGTTTTGTCGGGTCGAGTCCGGTGGCGAAATACGTGTATGCCCGCGCAGCCGCCAATGGAAAGCGTGCCCAATGCCAAGGCGGAGCCAAAAATCCGGTCATTGTATTGCCGGATGCTGATTTAGATATGACCACACGAATCTTGGCAGACAGCGCGTTTGGCTGTGCGGGACAGCGGTGCCTAGCTGCTTCAGTTGCGATTACAGTCGGGGAGGCAAATAAGCCTTTTACTGAGGCGATCGCCACGGCTGCTGAGTCGCGGGTTGTCGGGTACGGATTGGAGAATGGCGTAGAAATGGGAACCGTCATCTCGGCTCAGAGCAAAGCTCGCATTGAGGAACTCATTCAACGCGGAGCAGACGAAGGGGCGACGATTCTCGTAGACGGGCGACATCCGAAAATTGCAGCGTACGAACAGGGATATTTTGTACGTCCAACGATTCTAGAGAATGTTAATCCCACGGGAGAGATTGCTCGCACCGAAATTTTTGGTCCGGTGCTAAGCCTGATTCACCTCAAAACCATCGACGAGGCGATCGCCCTGGTCAATCAAAGCACCTACGGAAATATGGCCTGTTTATTTACGAGCAGTGGTGCAGCCGCCCGCAAGTTTCGCTACGAGGCAGACGTCGGCAATATCGGCATTAACATCGGCGTAGCAGCGCCCATGGCATTTTTTCCGTTTAGCGGCTGGAAAGAGAGCTTCTTTGGCGATCTGCATGGGCAAGGGCAGCATGCCGTTGAGTTTTTTACTCAAACCAAAGTCGTGATTGAGCGATGGCCCCACGAATGGTCGCGGCAATTTTAGCCTGAGTTCCATTACATCAGCATTTCCTCACGAACCACGTCTTGGTCTTGCCCTTCGACATTTACCTTAAAGCGTTCGGGTGAGATCGCCACTTGTATTAATTTATCCTTGCAAATCCACGATAGATACTTGAGGGCTGCTTTACGCCGTTTACCCAGCAGTTGAGGTTCGTTGACCCGTGCCCAACCCGGAATTTTAGTGATGGGTTTGGTCGTCCGGGCTTCAGCCAGTTCAGCTTCTAGGTCTGATGGCGGAAACTGGTCGATGCCTAATTCTTGGGGAGACGTGTCGAGCAGAGAATCTAACATGCCTTCAAACCCCAAAAACGCCAGGCGATATAGCAAGAGTTTACAAAATCGACCTGCAAAGTAGCCTCCATGCACATCTCGCCCTTTGGGGAATGATGATTCATCCTGAAATGACGCATACGCCAGGAGTAATTTGGCATAGCCCATCAGGCGAATGGGGGATTTTTGATGATCAAGGGTTAAGACGTTGAAGATTTTTCCCTGATTCTTGCACCTGTAGTCGGTGTAGTCTCGATATTCAGTGCAGTCAAAGTAGGTAAATAAATCGGCGATCGCCTCATCATCAGTCGCGACTGGCTTAAGGGCAGCCGAATCATCCTCTTCCACAAGATCAACACGCGGATCGAGATGTTGATTTTGATCTTCGTTGAGTGCGCTAATTTCTAGATAGGGCAACAGGTGATGGCTCGTGTTTCGAAGCAGCAAATCTAGATTGACGACGCCATGCCCTCTGGCGTTCTCTTTGCCGTCAGTGCCTCGCATCTGAGATTGAATCGTCACATTGCCAAGGCGATAGCCCTGCAAACGGCTTCTTGCCGGAAATGAAAAATAATTGGCTGCCGTTGATGCAATCCGGAGGGCTAGATCGCCTTCATTACTAAATAGATAGGCTTCCTCAAATCGACGAAGCGATGATCGCAGAAAGTTAGATCGTCCTGATGTAATTGCCAACACCGGAATATCAGGCGAGACTAAAATCAATCGCCCTAGAGAAAAAACCCGCCCAACTCTCGGAGACGGCAACTTGCTAGAGCTTTCTTCTCCGACTGCCCCCACCGACCTCGGATCAAACACATCCGATAAAATTCGAATCGTTTGGGTCGTCACATGCCCACCCATGCTGTGCCCGATGAATGAGAGCTTGATTGGGTGATTGTCCCAATAGCTTCGAGCACGGGTCAGCTCATTTCTCTCCAGCGTCGCGATGCGTTCGATGAGCTCGTACAGCGTATCCTGATTTAAATCGGTTGCGAGCTCAGGAATCGCCTTCAT
Source organism: Elainellaceae cyanobacterium (assembly GCA_051162585.1). Classification (GTDB taxonomy): domain Bacteria; phylum Cyanobacteriota; class Cyanobacteriia; order CAZCXK01; family CAZCXK01; genus DBGGTD01. Next base: position 237 of record DBGGTD010000510.1, on the reverse strand, counting down.
GAGGTTCTCTAAAAACCGTATGCCGCGAGGATCCTTCCGATTAAAAGACAAATCAGGGCGAATAGCGAGCTGGTCTTTGATAATATGTAGCGACGCTTTGAGCAGCGAGTCATCCACGTTGTAGAGGATGGACATATCACTCTTTAACTGCCGAGCCAGGTTTTCATCGGTCAGGCTTTCGTTCACCTTGCATTCAACGAGTCCCTGGTCGAGTCGTCTGATGAGTTCAACTAGGTC
>DBGGTD010000509.1:0-12514 GCA_051162585.1 Elainellaceae cyanobacterium | reverse complement strand
TGCTGCTGATTCGCAAGCGCGGTCATTGGCTATGGAGCATTAGTCTGGTGGGGTTTGTCGCCTTTTTCGTCATTGTTTTGATGCCGGCGGCAGCCATTAGCGATTCTCAGCGACAGCGTCCCCTCCGCCAGCTATCAGAAACAATTATGCGCGTGCAAAAGCCCAACGAAGAAATTCTCATGGTCGGGTTTGGGAAACCCAGCGTTGTCTTTTATTCTCAGAGTCCTGTTACCTATCGATCTAGCCCTAAACGAGCTGTTGAGCATATTCGGGAGGGTGCACCTGAAACCACAGCTAAGTCTGCACTGATGTTAGGACACCCTAAAGAGATTCAAGAGGCTCCCCTACGCCCTAGACAAATTAAAGTATTGGATGAAGCTGGGTCTTATCAGCTCATTCGCATTAAGATTCCGCCTCGGTGGAAACGAAACGTCAGTGGCTCGTCTTCTGACTAGGCTGCGGGTTCATAACAGTGGAGCACATTTCACAAGCCATTCAGGATCGTTATACTCTCAGAGTTCTCATCCAAGACGCTCTAGAGAAAACATAAGAGCTGAGCTGAATGGAGTTTATAACGGTGTGCGATTGAGGTAAGCAGGGTGGGATAGGGCGCGTCGTGTCCCACACCCTAACTGACTGACAAACCTAACAATACTGGCGGCTGTTCGCACGTTGAGCGATCGCGTTGCTGCTGTAAAACGTGCAGACGTCTGTTAAGCGATCGCAGTGCCTCTGTAAGTCCATCATCGTAATGTGAGTCATCGCAATTCAATGATCATCGATAACATTCATATGTCGAGCCTTGATCATTCGATGTTGCTCTATGACAATGGCATGTTTGTCGATAACAATCCTTCTGCAGCAGCTACAATCCTATGTTTGTCGATAACAATCCTTCTGTAACAGCTACAGTCCTATGTTTGTCGATAACAATCCTTCTGTAACAGCTGCAATCTTATGTTGGTCGATAACAATCCTTCTGCGATAGCTGCAATAATCCTTGCAATCGTACACGGATGAGCGCAGCATACCCTGATTGACTGACAAAAGTTTCGGAGGATTGCACATCTTCAAAGCAAGCATCCATTCCGCGATCATTGAAACACCTGATGGGAAACAATCTGCTCAGAAAAATTCCGTATCCGTCGCTGATCTTATTGGCGTTTGGATATGCCTGCTTCGGCTGGCTGATGGGGTTGAGCCAAGGTGCGAGCCTCACCTGGGCGATCGCCTGGTTGGGATCAATGGCATGGCTAATTGACGAATCGCTTACCTGGTTTGCTCCAGTTGCTGGCGCGATCGCAGTCATTCTCAGCGTCGGATTGTCTGCCTGGGCACTCGTTATGGCGATCGCCCTGGCGCTAGGCATGTTTATTGCCCTAACGTTTCTAAGCTGGAGCGCTCGTGCCGCATTTCGAGACAGCCTCTGGATTGGCGGTATCACCATCATTTTGATTACGCTAGCAAGCTGGTTGGGGGTTCATCTTCGAGATTCTAGTCCGCTTGTGGCGATGGGACAAACAGTCTTTGCGGTTGTGCTCATCGCTGGAATAGTGGGGTCTGGTATGGGAGCGATCGCATGGCTGCAAATGCGGCAGCATGGTGTGCATCGTCAGTTTATTCTCTGGATTTTTGGCGGCACGACCGCAGTTGGGCTCATTTGCGGTGGAATCATTGGGATTGCGATGCGGTCATAAATTAAAGCATCTCTACATCCCCTCACGGACGGTTTGCAGAAACTTCATTGGTTCTGTGCGGGTGAATATCCGGCCTCACGAATAAGTAGGTAACTTGCAAAAGCACTGATATTTATCTGCTGCGGACAAGTTGAACCAATGGGAGATTGGGGACTGGGCGATCGCGAATTGTGTAAGTCCCACAATCATCAAATCTGAGCACACTCTCTCCACCCAGTAATTCAAGAATAAGTAAGGGTTATGTTTAATAAATAAAAGTTATATCATTATCGAATTGAAATTAGTGCAACTTATTACTAAAGTTGCACATATATCGATCCTAAATCGCTTGTGAATTGTGTGTGAGGTTTACATGATTTCAGATTTCGACTACCGGCTATCGACGGCGGGGGCAGGATTGTTCTGTTTGCTGACAGGTTTGACATGTGCAGAATCTGTCGCTGCCCTTGAAATCAATGATATCGAAAATGATATCGAACAAGCGTCAGCAGAATTTGACGAGACAAATACCGCAGCGCTTTTAATCAGCGATCGCCCAGCAGCCCAAGCCAATCATTCTACAGCTCTGGGCGTTTTGGCATCCAACCTAGATGAGTCATCTCCATCTCCTCCTAGACTCTCAGATGGCACAGTCAGTGATTTAGATATCTCAGAGTTTGAGCTAGTCGATCGCTCGATTCCGAACGACATCGATTTTTCAAACGTGGATTGGGTCACGTCATCGGCTATCGATACTCCAGAACCGGCAGCCGTGCGATCGCCATCCACTTCTGATTCACTCACTACTGATTCATCTGCTTCATCTTCGACGTTCAATACAACTGTCTCGTCGAACCCCTCCACTGAATCGCTGAGCGTTGTTCAATCATCTACTAACGAGTCAGAGCCAATCACCTCTGTGTCTCAGCTTGCAGCAAATGAGTCGTTGGGGCAAGTCACATCCGTATCGCAACTCTCCGACGTGCAGCCGACCGACTGGGCGTTTCAGGCGCTCCAATCCCTCGTTGAACGCTATGGCTGTATTGCAGGCTATCCTGATGGTACCTATCGAGGCAACCGCGCTCTCAGTCGCTACGAATTTGCTGCTGGACTCAATGCCTGCTTGGATCGCGTCAGTGAACTCATTGCCGCAGGCTTAGCCGATACCGTCACCCGCGATGATTTAGCCACCCTGCAACGATTACAAGAAGAATTCGCTGCCGAGCTGGCAACTCTCCGGGGTCGGGTAGACGCATTAGAAGCGCGCACAGCCGAGCTCGAAGCCAACCAATTTTCGACGACCACTAAACTCAACGGTGAGGTGGTCTTTAGCGTTGCCGGAGCAACTGGAGGCGTGGATGACAATGATGCCCAGGTAGTCTTCAACAACCGGGTGCGACTCAACCTCACGACCAGCTTCACAGGAAACGATCTGCTGATTACGGGTCTACAAGCCTACAACTTTGGGGGCGGTTTTGATGATCCAACTGGCAGTATTCCTGGCACGCTTGGGTTAGGAGATCCGGTCTTTGGCACCGCCAGTAATGTCAGTCTAGGCACTGCGCCCCAGTTTGGACGCACCAACCCGAGCGACTTGTCAAGCCGAGGAGCCAATGACATTGCTCTCTATAAGCTCCTCTATATTTTCCCGGTCGCCGACCAGTTTACGATGTTCGTCGGATCCAATGTTGAAGTTACCGACGCTTTTCCGGCGATCGCTCCCTTTGCCAACGATAGCCAAGGTGCGATTTCTCGGTTTGCGACAGTCAATAATGCAGCCACTCGGGTATCAGGGGGCACCTCCGGCATTGGACTTGCATCCGCTGCAGGATTCATCTGGAGCATTTCAGACGACATCGATCTGCGTGGGCTGTATGCGAGTGTCAACGCTGCTGTGGTGGAAAACAACGGACTGCTCAGCACCGACCCAACGCCTTTGGGGGCAGGTTTATTTGGCGGCAGCTACGTGATTTCGTCTCAGTTGACGGCAACGCCGACCGACACTCTCACGCTGGGTTTGAACTATGCCAACAGTTATCACCAAATCAATATTCTCGGAACTGGACTGAGCGCATCGGATATTGGCTCAGTGTTGTTTAATCCAAATGCAGACCAACTTGCAAAGACCGGGGGCAATGCGGTTCTGGCCGTTCTTGATGAAGGCATTCGGTTGAACTCAGTCGGTGCAACGGTGAATTGGCAATTTGCACCCAAAGTCGATTTGACGCTTTCTGGGGGATACATTTTTGCTGACTTAGTTGATGTGGATGCGTCCACCAATTTTATTAGCTGGTTAGTGGGTCTACATTTTCGAGATGTCTTTGGCGAAGGTAATACGGCTGCGCTAATCTTCGGTCAACCGCTGAATCGCGACTCAACCGGCGGAGATGCGTTTAACCCCGAAGATGCTGACCCGTATCAACTAGAGGCGTATTTCAATGTGCGTGTGAATGATAATATCAGCATCACACCGGGTGTCTTTGCGGTGTTTAATCCGGAAGGATTTAGCAGCAACGATACTGCAATAACGGGCGTCTTACGAACAACCTTTACCTTCTAATGATCTGGCATTGCTCATCGACGAATGATTTTCGGAGGGGCATAACACATTGCCATGCCCGTACAACGCGTGGTTGGTGTGCTAGTGATTTCCCTTTCATTCATCAAGTTCGCAACGTCACACTGACAGCATCGTCAACACTAATCAAGGGCATATAGTCCTACGGACTCAGGTTTGTGTGTAGAGCCTCGCTCAGCGGGGCTCTACACACATTTAACGTCCTAACGCGAGAGCGTAAGGATATACCGCTACAGGTCAGGGGAAAGTTAAGCGAGAATTATATGACATAAACGATATTTATATTTCTTTGGTCTTTTAATTTGCCAGGTTTATGTCTAAACTACGGACATAGCGAGTTAAATAGCATCCTAGAAAGACCGATAGATGTGGTGGACTCCAAATTTATCAGGGTTTTCAAAAAATCGTTACTACTTGTCTTGGCGCTATTTCTCGTTAGTTGAATCATTCAAGCTCACTCAAACAGATACATTCAAAATAGCCATGTTGAACCTCGTGCTGGATCGGATCAAGCGCACGTTAGTAGATCAGTGCGCCTTGATGAATTCTCAACCTCTTTCACTAGATGGACTATATCCCGTCCGTCAGTGGCTTAATGGATTGAAGATTCGCAATATTACGCTTGCTCGTTTCATCTGTCGGATCATTCCGGTGCAATGCCCCTTTGAGCGAGATATTTGTCTTTGGGGTTACACCATTGTGCACATTCCGCCGTTGTGCAAACTGAATCCATTGTACGAAGAAGTTGTTGGCTTACGGTTTCGAGCACTCTGTTATTTAGCAGATGAATGTGGCGAAGATGTGCGGTGCTATTGCTAATAGTATTAATTCGACGATGAGATTAGAACCATAAACAGAGCTACAAGCGTATAACGTATTGCTGTAAGTTCGGCAGCTACGCTGCTTTGCTCAAAGCGCGATCGCAACTCGGATCTATCAACCAGTCGTTAATCGGTACTTGTCTTATGAACGGTCATCAAAACTCCTCTATCCCGTGGTATCGCTGGTTGAGTAATAACTATGTGATTCGGTTGCTAGAGACTGTGCAAGATTTAATTATCATTTGCCTATGTATTGGCTTTTTCAGTTTCATGGTCATCCAGTTGCGAGAGATGGTGTTATCACTTCTTCCTCCATTGGATTTCCCAAATGTTACTTCAGATATTTTGTTTCTTTTGATTCTGGTTGAGCTCTTTCGCCTACTGATTATCTATTTGAAAGAGCATCGAGTATCCATTGGAGTTGCCGTCGAGGTATCCATTGTTTCTGTTCTACGAGAAATGATTGTACGAGGTGTTTTGGAAACACCCTGGGTTCAAGTTTTGGCTACTTGTATTTTCTTGTTAACATTAGGAACGTTACTCGTCATCCGAGTCTGGCTACCTCCTACCTTCGATGGAATTGACCCAGAGCAGTTTATATCAGAACGTCATCAATCGCGAATTAGTAGCCGGGCACGACCTAGCCAACCTATGGAGCGCCATTCAAGTGCTGATTTTACTGAGCGTCGTGACGCGCAAGCACTCAGTAGTTCTGGCATAGAGCCATAAAGGGGGGCGGGGAAGATAGCCTAGACTACACAATACCAATTCTCTAGATTCAGGTTTGTGTATAGAGCCCGCGCGGCGCGCGGGCTCTATACGCGTTTAACGTCCTAACGCGAGAGCGTGCGGCTATATAAGTCCTGTATCTCTTTGAAAGAAGCATCAGTATCGGTTAACGCTAATGGCGATCGCTGATAGGTGAAGAAACCTTTGTTAGCAGTGCGTTACGCTGGCGCTAATAGCACAGCACCCTACAGCCAATGTCAGATCTTTGATTGCCAGGTTAATAGATGCTGATGGCATCGTTAATCCATCGGGTTAACGTGGGAACTACCTCATTCAGCGCAATATCGCTCGATTCGTGAGTGGCACGCTTTACGACTTCAACGTTGCCATTTTTGAGCGATCGCCCAGTGACGACCCGATAGGGAATGCCGACCAAGTCAGCATCCTTAAACTTGACGCCAGCTCGTTCGTTGCGGTCGTCGAGCAAAGTTTCTACCCCTGCTGCGGTGAGATCTGCATAGAGCTGTTCTGCAGCGTTGACTTGAGCCTCATCGCCCGTGTTGGGAATGATCACGATCACCTGATACGGGGCGATCGCCACGGGCCAGATGATACCGTCTTTGTCATACGACTGCTCAATCGCAGCTTGCGCCAAACGCGACACCCCAACCCCATAACAGCCCATATAAAACGGTTTTTCATCGCCGCTTTCGCTGGTAAAGGTGGCATTCATCGAGATCGAGTATTTGGTGCCCAGTTGAAAGATATGGCCAATCTCAATGCCACGGGCACTTTGGAGCGTCTGAGAGGGGTTGTGCACCGCGCGATCGCCCACCATTGCCGTTCTCACATCGACGACTCGGGCAGGGCGGGCAAACGGGGCACCCCAATTTGCGCCAACCACGTGATGGCCAGATTCATTCGACCCTGTGACAAAGTTTTTCAAATCCACGACGGTCTTATCTGCTAAGCGCAAAAACTTAGCAGACAGAGTCTTAGTTGAACGAATATACTCATCGCTGAGATCAGGGGCGATATAGCCCAGCGGCAGCGGCTTAGCGGCCCATTTTGCCTGAGCCTCGGCGTCTGGGACTTCTAACGACATCACAGCGCTGCCGCCATAGTCACCCGCAAGGCTCGTCAGCTCGTTAAAGAGCTTGGTTTCATTGACGTCTTGATCGCCACGAATACTGACCAAAACGAGCACGGTCATGCCGTTGTCATAAACCACCTGATACAAGACATTCTTGACGATTTGAGTGGGTGAACACTTGAGAAATTTGCTCAGCGAATCAATTGTTGGGGTATTGGGCGTCTCCAATGTTTCGTCTGTCTCAAACGGTGAAGGGTCAGCATTAGACGGAAGCGAGACTGCTTTTTCGACATTGGCTGCATACTTGCCATCCTCGGTGTAGAGGACTTCATCTTCCCCAGCATCCGCCAGCACCATAAACTCTTGAGACTGACCACTGCCACCCCCAATCGCCCCCGAGTCTGCCTGCACCGCTCGAAACTCTAACCCGCAACGTGCCAGGATGTTCCGATATGCATTATCCATATCGTCATAAGACGTTTGCATCCCCGCTTCGTCCATATCAAAGGAATAGGCATCCTTCATGATGAACTCTCGTCCGCGCATCAGCCCGAAGCGAGGACGAATCTCATCTCGAAATTTGGTTTGAATCTGGTATAGATTTTGCGGCAACTGCCGATATGAGCGAATCATATCGCGAGCAATTAGGGTGATGACTTCTTCATGAGTAGGCCCTAGCCCCAACTGCCGTCCTTGGCGATCGCCCATTGCAAACATGATGCCTTCTGCTTTGGTGTAAGTCTCCCACCGGCCTGATTCTTGCCAAAGTTCGGCGGGCTGAAGCTGATTCAGCAGGCATTCTTGAGCCCCTTTGGCGTCCATTTCTTCTCGAACGATTTGAGAAATTTTTCGCAGCACTCGCCAGAGCATAGGCAAATACGCATATAAGCCGCTCCCGATGCGTCGCATATATCCAGCTCGCAACAGCAGTTTGTGGCTTGGGATTTCTGCTTCTGCTGGGTCTTCGCGCAGGGTGACAAAAAGCATCTGAGACAGCCGCATAATCTGGTTCCTTCTTCAGATTGGATACGTTCGATATTTCAGTCTAAAACATCCTATAGCCTTACGCTCTCGCGTTAGGACGCTGAACGCTGATTGACTGACAAAAGATCGGAGGCTGGCGGTTAAAACCGCGCCTATACAACCAAAGTCGACCTATAGCCTTTGGCATGGCTTCGCTAGCGTCGACTGGTCTCAACCCGCGTAAGGCGGGTTTCGACTGTATAGCAGCAGTTTTAACTGCCGCAAACCAAAGTTTTGTCAGTCAATCAGCGCTGAACGTGTGGTGAACCCGCCCGCCCCACCGCTCACACACAATTCACAAGCGATTTAGGATCGCTATATATCGCTATATATTGAACAAACTAATGTTCTGTCGAAACTGTTCTCCAGCATTGGGGACTTGCTTGAAAATAGCCTACCAGTGGATCGAGTTTCGACTCCGCTCAACTCTCAGGCTAGTAGGCTCAACTCTCAGGCTAGTCAGCTCAGCTCTCAAACTAGGCGATTCAACCCTCGATGCTAGTCAGCTCAACTTTCAGGCTGGTCGACTCAACTCTCAGAGCTAGTCAGCTCAACTCTCAGGGCTAGTCGGCTCGGCTCTCAAGCTAGTCAGCTCGGCTCTCAGGCTAGTCAGCTCGGCTCTGAGGCTAGTCAGCTCAGCTCTGAGGCTAGTCAGCTCAACTCTGATGCTGGTCAGCTCAGCTCTCAGGCTGGTCAGCTCAACTCTCAAGCTGGTCAGCTCAACTCTGATGCTGGTCGGTTGAGCGGAGTCGAAACCGGGTTGATGAGTACGTTATTTAAGCGCAGATCTCTTGGAACTCAATATAAACCTGAGATGAGGCTTTTCCGTATCGGATTGCTCTATGCACAAATGCCACACCACACTAGACTGGTTTCTAGTTAATTCACTTGCTGGTAAAGGGGAATGCCCGTGTCAGAAAAATTGCGAATCTTATTTGTTGCTGCAGAAGCTGCTCCCCTAGCCAAAGTTGGCGGCATGGGAGACGTCGTTGGAGCGCTGCCGAAGGTTCTTAGAGCAATGGGGCACGATGTGAGAATTTTTATGCCTTATTACGGCTTTATGCCAGATAAGGTGAAAGTTCCCAAAGAGCATATTTGGCAAGGCTCTGCCATGTTCCAAAGTTTTCAGGTCTATCAAACGACTCTTCCTGGAACAGACGTTCCGCTGTACTTGTTTGGGCATCCCGCCTTTGCACCGCGACGCGTTTATTACGGTGACGATGAAGAATGGCGGTTTACGCTGTTTGCGAACGGAGCGGCTGAGTTTGCCTGGAACTATTGGAAGCCCCAAGTCATTCACTGCCACGATTGGCACACGGGGATGATTCCGGTTTGGATTCATCAATCTCCTGATATTGCCACCGCTTTCACCATTCATAACCTGGCCTATCAGGGGCCGTGGCGCTGGAAGCTCGAAAAAATGACGTGGTGCCCGTGGTATATGCAAGGGCACAACACGATGGCAGCGGCTGTCCAGTTTGCCAATATTGTGACAACGGTTTCCCCCACCTATGCCCAACAAATTCAAACGGCAGCCTATGGCGAAACGTTGGAAGGGTTGCTGTCATTTATCAGTAACAAGCTCGTAGGGATTTTGAACGGTATCGACATGGAGGCGTTTAATCCTGCAGCGGATAAGGCGATCGCCACGCCCTTTTCAGCCGATGCGCTCACCGAGCGTCGAGCCAACAAAATTGCGCTGCAAGAGGAAGTGGGGCTAGAGGTTAATTCCGAAGCGCTTCTCATTGGTATCGTGTCTCGGCTCGTCGAACAAAAAGGGCTCGATCTGGTGCTGCAAGTGCTCGATCGTTTCATGGCCTATACGGATGCTCAGTTTGTCATTTTGGGAACGGGCGATCGCTACTATGAGACCCAGCTCTGGGAACTCGCGTCTCGATACTCGGGGCGACTCGCGGCGTACCTGCTCTACAATGACGGCTTAGCCCGTCGCATTTATGCAGGCACCGACGCATTTCTGATGCCATCCCGATTTGAACCCTGTGGCATTAGCCAACTGCTGGCGCTTCGATATGGATCAGTGCCCATCGTCCGACGCACCGGAGGGTTGGTTGACACGGTTTCACATCACGAGCCAGAGCATAATGCTGGAACCGGATACTGCTTCGATCGCTATGAGCCGCTTGACCTCTATACGTGCCTCGTTCGAGCCTGGGAAGGCTTTAGATATAAATCACATTGGCAAGCGTTGCAGAAACGCGGGATGAGCGAATATTTTGGGTGGGACAAATCGGCGAAAGACTATATCAAAATCTATCGTCAAATCATCGGACTCCCGCTGGAGGAAGAAAAAGACGAAACCGTCGTCGGAGCGCTTACCTCATAGTTTAGTTCTGCGGATCTGATAATTGACTCTCGTAGGAATATCTGTCTACGACAGGACTTACGCAAATTCCCACTCTTGAACCTAGGTTTAGAGTAGGGTGGGCACTGCCCACCCTACTGGGACAGGGTTTGCGTAAGTCCTATACAAATCAGATCTGCGGCCACGCCCGTATTTCTTCATCGGACAGCCTATTGCTCAAACCGCCTCATGTGGTCAACATAATTTGCTGGGTCTTGAGCAATCCATCCTAGAGCAGAATTGGCTCGGACTTCAAAAAGCAAGAATGGCGTGACGTCGCTGCTAATGCGTCCAGATTTCCCGATGACATCATTCGCCTTAACGATTTGTCCCACGTCAACTCCAATCTCAGACAAGAATGCATAGCGGGTTTGTAACCCGTAGCTGTGATTAATCACAATCAAATTGCCATAGCCACTTTGCTCGCCTGCAAACGCGACGATTCCCTCATCCACTGATAAGACGCGGGTTCCGACTGGTGTTAACAAGCTGACTCCGCTATTGAAAGCCACCTCGCTGCTCTCAGGCTGAAGTTGCCATCCATAGTCTTGAATGACTTCGACAACGTCTGGCAACGGATAGCTGCTCAGACTCGGGAACGAGGGTGATGCATTCGAGGCATTGCCCGATGCAGTTGCCGTGGGTGCCCAATTGACTCCTGGAACAAATGCTACGTCGCTGGGTGGCTCACAGCCATTGATTTCAAACAATACATCAGCTCGAATATTGTAGGTGCTTGCCAGGTCTTGCCAGGTCGTCCCTGGTTGGACGTTGACCCGAATTCCGTTGTAGGGAGGAATCATAATCTCTGAACCAGCCGACGCAGTACCATCCCGTAGCGACGGATTAAACCCCATGAGCGTGGCTGGAATCAGGTTATACTGCTGGGCGATCGCCTCCAACGTCTCGCCGGACGCAACCGTATGACGCTCTAGCCGAGATAAGACGGGAGCAGGGCAGGGAGAATCATCACTCTGTTTGCGTCGCGCATCCTCAAGCGGAGGCATTGCCAAAATAGCTAGGGAATTTGAGAATTCAGCAGTAGGATAAGGAATACCCCCTAGTCCAGAATGTTCCGCATCAGAAAATAAAGAGGCTCGCGGAACTGCAAAACTTGCAGGTGCATGAGGCATCAAGCTAACCGTTATTGTTAAACCAGAAATCCAGCGAATTACGCTCATAGTCGGGGTCATGCGTGAACTTTAGATACCTAGCGCACTATCTTAAAATCGAAACCTCTATACAATTTTGGCAAATCTCAAAGATTTCTGACTGCATGAGCAATCCCAGTTGGGTTGTGAGCTCGAATAGCCAAGTTTCGCTACATTAGAACTACAGAGTTTATCCGCCATTGTCGGGATAGGATTATGGGTTTGGTCATCAAACAAATTGGTCTTTACACAGCATTACTGGTTCTGGGTGGCGGCACTGGCTGGCTAGGGCATGAATACCTGAACAAGGGTGATAAGGGCGATCGCCCTGAACCCGCAGAAACGATTCCAGCTCTATCAGAAATTAATAGCTATTCAGAGCAAGAATCCCAAACCCTCAGCGCGGTTCCTGTCCCGACGACCAATCCTAACTTCATCGCCGATGCAGTGGAGCGGGTCGGGCCTGCCGTCGTTCGCATCGATGCATCCAGAACGGTTGCAGGACGAACTCCTGATGCATTGCAAAACCCCCTGTTCCGCCGGTTTTTTGGGGATGACCTCCCTGCACCCGAGCAAATTGAGCGCGGCACCGGGTCTGGGTTTATCATTAGCCCGGATGGCCGGCTGATTACGAATGCTCATGTAGTCTCAGGTGCAGATACTGTCCAAGTTACTATCAAAGACGGACGCACGTTTGAAGGGCAGGTCATCGGAACCGACTCGGTCACAGACGTTGCCGTGATCAAAATTGAAGCGGCTGATCTGCCGATTGTGACGTTAGGTCGGTCTGAAGACTTGCTGCCTGGGCAGTGGGCGATCGCCATTGGCAACCCGCTTGGATTAGACAACACGGTGACGGCTGGCATCATCAGCGCAATCGGGCGATCGAGTTCTCAGGTGGGCGTTCCGAATAAGCGGGTTCAGTTTATTCAGACGGATGCAGCCATCAACCCGGGCAATTCAGGCGGCCCGCTGCTTAATGACCAAGGAGAAGTGGTTGGCATCAATACCGCGATCATCAGTGGCAGCGGCGGCAGCAACGGTATTGGTTTTGCCGTACCGATAGACATGAGGTCCGCGG
>DBGGTD010000508.1:0-3804 GCA_051162585.1 Elainellaceae cyanobacterium | reverse complement strand
CAGTTAGGAGGTCATTAAACTATGACGCAGTCAGTTGAGCTTTACTATTGGCCTACCCCCAACGGATGGAAGATTTCCATCATGCTTGAAGAAACGGGCTTACCATACAACGTACACCCTATCAATATCATGGCGGGCGATCAGTTTAAGCCCGAGTTCCTGAAAATCAGCCCGAATAACAAGATGCCTGCCATCGTTGATCATGAAACTCCCGATGGTAAACCGATTTCAATTTTTGAATCGGGTGCGATTCTCATGTATCTCGGTGAGAAAACGGGAGAGCTTTTTCCTGAGAATGCGCGCGATCGCTACACCGTTATTCAGTGGCTAATGTTTCAAATGGGTGGAATTGGTCCGATGTTGGGACAGGCCCACCACTTTCGGCAATACGCGCCCGAACAAATTCCCTATGCTGTTAACCGATACACCAACGAAGCCTCTCGCCTCTATGGGGTGCTCAATCAACGTCTGGGTGAAGCCGAATATGTAGCCGGAGACTACTCTATTGCAGATATCGCTATCTTTCCGTGGATTGTGCCCTACGAACAACAGGGGCAAAGCATGGCAGATTATCCAAACCTAAAACGCTGGTTTGATGCGATCAATTCTCGTCCTGCGGTCAAAAAAGGGCTCGCACTCCTTCAAGACGAACGCGGCAAAACCAAAATGGATGATAAAGCGAGAGACGTCATGTTTGGCAATCGGCAATACGAGAAGCGGTGATATGGCCCTACGGGCTCAGGTTTGTGTGTAGAGCCCCCGCGCCGCGGGGGCTCTACACACGCTCAATGTCCTAACGCAAGAGCGTACGGTTATATATAGAGAGTATTGGGGATATGGTGATGCCATGCCCCTAGCATTACCATATCCAGAGAAACTGCCTCTGCTGCCAAATCATAAAGATACCGCTGATCCCCACAAAGGCAAAAACGACCTGGCGAAATTGCTCGTTGCTCATGCGATCGAGGACAAGTTTGCCCAGCCAATTTGCCGGAATAGCAGCACAGCCAATAATCAGACCGTACATCAGAAACGGTTTCGTCAACGCGCCTAGAGCAATGTAAGTTGCAAGCTTAATTATGTGTGTGATGGCAACGTTTAGAGATTTTGTCGCAATCATCTTGTCTTTCACCAATCCATAGCTAAGATACGCCGGATTCATCACCGGCCCCACGCTACCCACAAGTCCTGAGCCGAATGCGTAAAAAAAACTGATTGGCAAAAAATGCCAAGCACGAATTTTGACGCGATACCGGGTGTGTTGGAGGTATTTTCCTAGCCAATAGTTAGCGACCATTGCCAATAGGGCAATGCCAAGAACCGCTTGCAGCCACTCCAAATGAATTTGAGTAAATATATACGCTCCTAACACTGCGCCTGCGATCGCCCCCGGTAGATACCACAGCGTTAGCATCCAATCAATATCTCGCCAAAAGAAAACCACCCGCTGAACATTGCCGACCAACATTCCAGTTGTGATCACAGGGGCAACGGCTTGAGACCCCACCAGCAACGTTACCAGCGGAATCAAAATAAACGGGCTGCCACCCGCTGCTAACATGCTAAAAAACCAGGCAATAAAGCTGACTGTTCCCAAAAGAAGTAGGGTCATGAAGTCTGAGTATTAGGCGGACTTAGCACATGTATATAATATTAACTTATATGAATTTACACCTAAAAACCTGAATGATTTGCGATCGCAGAACCTTATAAAAAGATTGGTCAGTCAATCAGCAGGTTAACAACCTAGAAATCTTTACGGAAAATTCAAAAATCTATTTGATAGTTTCACCTACTTGGCAAATCAGGTATGGGATTTTTGGGGTAATAGTTGAAGTCAAAGTTTCTCACATCCACATCATCGCGACAGTTTGATGACATTGTGATGTCATAGTGTAACTACAGGGAGAGGTCGATTTAGGGCAGTTAATGCTTCAATAGAAAAGGTTTTGCTCGAATGTGGGATTAGTCCCAAAATTTCGTTTGCTTCAGTCCCAATTCAGTGGGTCTTTCGATTACCATTGTTTGAGATAAGGGATGCCAGATGAATAATGACGCAGTTCAGCGACTCGGCGTACGAAGCCTCGTCCATCGTCTAGATCTGTAGTTTTCTTGAAGGAAACGCTTCAGGATTAGAGCTAAAAACGGTTTACGCACTGCTGCTAGCATATTGACTCTGAAATGTCACTGGTCGATGACACCTTTGACTTCTAGAGTAGGAAGCAGTGCGTTGGCTGAAAAATTTAATTCAAACTAAATGCTGTTGAACGTTTGTTGATGCGAAGGGGTTTGCAATGTCCGAACTGATTCAGGCTGTTTTAGACAATCCTAATGAGCGGATTGACTTACGCCAATTTATGAGCGAGTTGCGCAAGCGAGATCAAAAATATCTTCTGCGTAATGATATTCTTGCTGTCTTCTCTCACTATTGCACCATATACAAAAAGCCTGAACAGTTTTTCTCGTTTTCCGATTTGGGGCGCTTGATTTACTGTACTCAGGAAATCATCCTAGACCGCGAAAGCCTCTGTATGATCATTCGCCCCCATATCGCGAGTGAAGAGATCTGTCGCGTCTTAGAAGATCTCACATACGAATATATTTCGGTTCAAGAATTGCTCGACGTGCGCGATCGCTTCGTGGGTCGCTTTCATCCTGAAGAGGGCGATGTTCTAGAGCTCGATTTTGACCCCTTCTATGACTACTCTCCCAACATTCGAGATCCAAAGAATATCGGCAAAGGGGTTGAATTTCTCAATCGCTACCTATCAAGTAAGCTCTTCCAAGATCCGGCTCGCTGGCTTGAAGCGCTCTATCATTTCTTGAGCCTGCATAGCCATAATGGAACGCAGTTGATGATTAACGAGCGTATCCGATCGCAACAGCAGCTCTCAGATCAGATCAAAAAAGCATTGTCGTATGTCGGTAAGCTCTCCACCGACGAACCCTACAATCGCTTTCGGTTTGAATTACAAGCATTGGGGTTTGAGCCTGGCTGGGGGAACACGGCAGGTCGAGTCCAAGAAACGCTCGAAATTCTTGACCAACTGTTAGATTCACCTGATCACCAAGCTCTCGAATCATTTGTTTCACGAATTCCGATGGTGTTTAAGGTGGTCTTGGTTTCAATCCACGGATGGTTTGGCCAAGAAGGCGTGCTGGGTCGACCCGACACTGGAGGACAGGTCGTTTATGTCCTCGACCAGGCTCGCAGCATTGAGCAGCAGCTTCAAGAGGAAATTAGTTTAGCTGGGCTTGATGTGCAAGCGGCTCATCCCAAAGTCATCATCCTAAGTCGCCTCATCCACAATAACGACGGAACGCTCTGTAACCAGCGTCTAGAAAAAGTCTACGGGACTCACAATGCCTGGATTCTGCGAGTGCCCTTCCGTGAATTTAATCCGAAGATGACTCAGGGCTGGATTTCTCGCTTTGAAATTTGGCCTTACCTAGAAACCTATGCGCTTGATGCAGAGAAAGAGCTTTTAGCAGAATTTCAAGGAAAACCCGACCTAATCATCGGGAATTATTCAGACGGCAACCTAGTCGGGTTTCTTCTCGCTCGCCGCTTAAAGGTAACCCAATGCATCATTGCTCATGCCTTAGAGAAGTCAAAATACTTATTTAGCAACCTCTATTGGCAAGACTTAGAAGAGCAATATCACTTCTCGATTCAGTTTACGGCTGACCTAATCGCCATGAATGCGGCTAACTTTATCATTAGCAGCACCTATCAAGAAATTGTAGGAACAGCGGACAGTGTCGGGCAATATGAGTCATACAAGCGGTTCACGATGCCTGAGC
>DBGGTD010000507.1:0-2187 GCA_051162585.1 Elainellaceae cyanobacterium | reverse complement strand
GGCCGAACGCCGAGATCCACTGCTTCGAGCCCTATCCGCCGGCCGCTGACAAGCTGGGAGCACTCATGGGCGACCGGGTTACGCTCCATCGTACCGCGCTTGGTGCAAAAGACGGCACGCAGCGCCTGAATGTTGCCTCTGAAAATGATTCGTCTTCGCTGCTACATATGAGTGAAATACAAAAAAGCCATTTCGGTATGGATGAGGTTGCAGAAATCGAAGTGCCGATCAAGCGCCTCGACACCCTGTTCCCAAACGCGGTTCCGCCCCGGACCTTGATCAAAGTTGACGTGCAGGGCTATGAACTGGAAGTGTTGGAAGGCGCTGGTAAGTTGATGGCCCAGATAACTGCAGTATACGTCGAAATTTCGTATATTGAACTGTATCTTGGACAGGCCTCCGCTGTGGACATCTATAAATTGCTAACCGCACATGGCTTGCGAAAACAATCAACCTGGAACCTACACACGGGCAACGACGAGCGCATCCAGGCCGATGAGCTTTATATGACTGAGAACATGGACCACAGGCAGAAAAATGTTCCAGTTTCATATGATACGCCGACTATCCGGTAAGCCGTACATCAAAAGTCCAGCGCACTATCCGATCGACTTACTAACAACTCTGGTTGACGTAAAACATCATGGCATCCCCCACACTTAACGCTCTATTTCAATCTCTATCGATTGTTGCGTCGGGCAAAATCGCATCGTTTGGACTCGGGCTTTTTATTACAACTATATTGGCCACACTTCTTACCCGGCCTGATTTTGCGATTCTCATGTCAGTTTTCGCGATGGCGCAGTTAGCCGCCCCACTCTTGACCGCAGGGCTCGTTAGCACCGCCCCGCGCTTGGCTGCTGACGCAAAGGCGAATCCTAATCCGCACAATGTTTCCCATGTTCTCTCAATATCTCTGTGGATCACAATTGTTGCCGCCTTTGTATCAGGAGGTACGGTCTTGTTAATCGCAGCTCCGTTTTGGTTTGATACGGAGCTGTCCATCCCTTTGTTTCTTCTGCTTCTACTGTATCTGATTATGTACGCCCTGAACCGGACGATCGGAGAATGGCTTCGTGGACTCGGAGCAATTGGCTGGGCAACTCTAGCAACCAGTGCCCGTCCGTACGGTGGCCTTGCCGCGCAAGCCATGTTGGCCGCGGTGTTGAGTGGCTTAGCCCTATCACAAGCCACATTGTCCATTACTTCTTCTGCAGCCATTATTTTCGTTGCATTACTCGCCGGGACCTTGCCCTTTCGTCAAGTTGCTGCCAGTATAGTTGGCCCGGGGGCTGGCCGGGCCGAGAACATTTGGCGAATCGGCGCTCCTATACTAAGGGGCTCTAGCCCAGTAATGTTAGGTGAGTTTCTGCAATTAGTCGGTAGCATCCAGCTAGCCGCTACCATCGCGTCCGTTGCCTTGCCAGCTAGTGGCGCGGCGAACTTCCTGCTAGCAGTAAACTATTTGATTTTGGTTCAGGCCCCATTATCTATAATAAATCTTGCCTCACCTCATCTTGTTATCTCGCGTCATCAGGCACTGGACATGCGCGGCGCCGAGGAAATACTTCGTAACTCAGCAAGCATCGCACTTATGATTTCGTTACCAACTTTTGGCGTTATACTGGCATTCGGAGACACACTAATTACGATGTTGCTTGGATCGGGTTACGGACACGCCGGCGAGTTGCTCGCAATCCTCGGTGTTGGGGTCGTTTGCAATGTCGCGTTTGGTAGCATGTCTCGAGCTCTGGTGTGGTTTGACAAGGGGGTGTCGTATGTTCGTGTCTCTCTTCTTGGCGGTTTTTTTGGAGCTGCAGCGATCTTACTTGGTGCAGGGACCGGAAACGCAACCGGCTTAGCCATTGGCTGCGTCGCAGCCGTGTTGGCACGCAATTTGGTTGGCATGTTCCATCTTTGGCAGTCCGAAAGAATTTTAACGGTCGCACACGGTAACCCTGTGCGGTATTGGGAGATCCTAAGGCAACTCGCGACAAACCTGATGCACGCAAAGGCACGTGGGTGAACGCCATGACGCTCCAGCCTCTTATCATCGCCGGACTTCCACGTTGCGGAACAACTTCACTGTTCCGCTATCTTACCGCGCACCCCAATGTCGCGCCTTCTTATCGTAAAGAGTTAAATGTTTTCCTTGGTGACACACCAAATTGGCGTGCTTATAGGGAG
>DBGGTD010000506.1:0-2521 GCA_051162585.1 Elainellaceae cyanobacterium | reverse complement strand
CGCTCTGTTTCTCTCCTGCAAGAGCATGACTGTCCGGCTCAGTTTGTGCCAAATCCGCGTGACTATCGGGCGATCGAGAAACTCCAGGGGCAACATGTCCCCGTTGCGCTCAAATATTCAGGACTCGCCGAGCTCGAAGGCTTCATTCTGCCGACCTTTCGCACGGTCGTCGTCACCGACCGCGAATTCTTTGGGCAACATACCCTTGCGACTCCCAGCTATGTGCGCAAACGGCGACGGGCATCATCGAAGCAAGTAGACCCCAACAAGCTGCGGCCAGGAGATTATGTCGTCCACCGCAACCATGGAGTCGGGCGATTTCTCAAACTAGAAAGCCTGACCATTAATAACGAAACGCGCGAATATCTGGTCTTGCAATACGCGGATGGGCTGCTCCGAGTGGCAGCAGATCAGTTGAGTTCTTTATCGCGCTTTCGAGGAGCCGGAGACGCCGTCCCTCAGCTCAACAAAATGTCGAGCAAAGCGTGGGAGAAGACCAAGAGCAAGGTTCGCAAAGCCGTCAAGAAAGTCGCGGTCGATTTGCTCAAGCTCTATGCCCAACGAGCCCAGCAAGAAGGATTTGCCTACCCGCACGATACCCCGTGGCAAGAAGAACTGGAAGACTCATTTCCCTATCAGCCCACAACCGATCAGCTCAAGTCCATTCAAGACATGAAGCGGGATATGGAAAGCCCGCGTCCGATGGATCGACTCATCTGCGGGGATGTTGGTTTTGGGAAGACAGAAGTTGCCCTGAGAGGAATCTTTAAGGCAATCACGGCAGGTAAACAGGTCGCTCTGCTTGCGCCGACGACGATTTTGACCCAGCAGCACTACCACACCCTCAAAGAACGGTTTGCACCCTATCCCATTCAGGTGGGGTTACTCAACCGATTTCGAACCGCTGAAGAACGCCGCCAAATTCAACAGCGTCTGGCAACCGGAGAGCTTGATGTTGTCGTTGGCACCCACCAACTGCTCGGTAAAGGCGTGAAATTTAAGGAATTGGGCTTGTTAGTCGTAGACGAAGAGCAGCGATTTGGCGTCAATCAAAAAGAAAAAATTAAGTCGCTCAAAACCCTCGTTGACGTCCTGACTCTCAGCGCTACGCCGATTCCTCGAACGCTCTATATGGCATTATCAGGCGTGCGGGAAATGAGCCTAATTACGACCCCGCCTCCATCTCGCCGCCCTATTAAAACCCACTTGGCATCCTACGATCCAGAAATGATCAGGACGGCAATTCGTCAAGAACTGGATCGGGGTGGGCAGGTGTTTTATGTAGTGCCCCGGGTCGAAGGAATTGAGGAGATCGCAGGTCGGCTGCGGGAGATGGTGCCTGGCACTCGGATTGCGATCGCCCATGGCCAGATGCCCGAAGGTGAGCTCGAAGCAACGATGTTGACCTTTAGCAACGGTGAAGCTGATTTATTGGTATGTACGACCATCATCAAATCAGGGTTAGATATTCCTCGGGTCAACACCATTTTGATCGAAGATGCCCAGCGGTTTGGGCTCTCCCAGCTTTATCAGCTTCGAGGGCGGGTCGGTCGCGCTGGGGTGCAGGCTCACGCTTGGTTATTTTATCCTCGGCAGAGTCAGCTTTCTGAAGCCGCAAGAAAGCGTCTACGCGCCATTCAAGAATTTACCCAATTAGGCTCAGGCTATCAGCTCGCCGTGCGCGATATGGAAATTCGCGGGGTGGGTAATCTTCTGGGTGCCGAACAGTCAGGGCAGATGGATGCGATCGGCTTTGACTTGTATATGGAAATGCTAGAAGAAGCGATTCGAGAAATCCGGGGGCAAGAAATTCCGCAGGTGGATGATACGCAAATCGACCTGAGCCTCACCGCATTTATTCCAGCCGATTATATTCCCGACCTCGATCAGAAGATGAGTGCCTATCGAGCCGTTGCCTCAGCAACGTCAAAAGCAGAACTAACCCAAATTGCCGCGGACTGGAGCGATCGCTACGGACCGATGCCGGCGGGTGCTTTGCAACTCATTCGAATCATGGAACTCAAGCAAATTGCTAAGAAACTTGGCTTTTCGCGTATCAAGCCCGAAGGCAAGCAGCACATTCTGCTCGAAACGCCCATGGAAGAACCCGCTTGGAACTTGCTCAAAGCTAAGCTGCCTGAGCATCTCCATTCTCGATTTGTCTATGCCCCGGGCAAAGTGATTGTGCGCGGATTGGGAGTGCTGAGCGCAGACCAGCAGCTCGAAAACCTCATCAACTGGCTCAGTCGTATGCAGGGTGCACTGCCAGAACCCGCATTAGTGTAAAGGCGAGCAGCGTGCTTGGCTAATGAACATGGGAACACGTCAAGGGCGATCGCCCTTCTACAGGTCATCCCCAAACGAGCGGTGATACGTGGCCTGCATCATTTCCCAAAATGAACGATATCGATAAGCTCCCGGAATTTTGTTGCCAAATTCCCATGCTTCCCATTCGCCGTTTTCATCAATGACCTTTGGGTTTAACAAATAAACATAGCCACCTTCATCCATGCTTATCTGC
>DBGGTD010000505.1:0-2824 GCA_051162585.1 Elainellaceae cyanobacterium | reverse complement strand
TTGCGCTTGTTCGAGCGCCGGGGTAAACGCTAAATCGATTAGATTCATGAGTCCAATTGCGTGGGCACTTCTGTTGCTGACTGTAACAATAAATCTAGAATTCCTCAGCGCACTTAGGGTCAGTTTATAAAGTGCCGACTGCTGATCGAGTGCCGATTGCTAAAGGGATACTGGCACAAAGATCTGAATATCCTGAATAAGCGCCTCGCAAACTCAAGAGAACAGATAAGAATAGAGTCAAGGAGCGATCGCCTGCTGTTCGTAGAGTTCGAGCGGTAGCTGATCTGGATCGTTGAAAAATGTAAACCGCTTTCCGGTCAATTCATCTGTGCGAATGGGTTCAACATTGACTCCGTTAGACTGCAAGGTCGCAACCATCTGGTCTAAATTATCGACCGCAAATGCTAAGTGCCTGAGGCCACACGCTTCAGGCCGGCTTACCCGAGGAGGCGGATCACGAAACGAAAATAGCTCAATGTGGTCGTGCTCTCCGACTCGAAGGTCTAGCTTATAAGACTTCCGCGCTGCGCGATAAGTTTCTCGGACAATCGGAAACCCTAGAATCTCAGTGTAGAAGCGTTTAGAGGCATCATAGTCCGAACAGATAATCGCGATGTGATGAATCTGTCGAATTGTCATCTGCCCCTAACTCCAATCGTCTCGTTTTGCCCCAATCCCTCGATAGACCTGACCCTGCTGATGAATTTGGCGGGTTCTTTCGATCAGCATCTCTTCGGTCATTCCCCATCGCTTCAACGCTTGGTCTAGATCCATCTGGATATCTCTCGCACCCGGAAAGCCTTGATAGCGCATGCGGAGGCGGGCGAGCTCTGCCAGGTTATAGTCAGTTGGTTCTGCCGATAAAAGCGATGACACAATCTGGCGATCGCTCTTGTATTGTGGATGTTGCTGGTCTTTCTCACTAGAGTTTAGGGAATCTGCCATCGTCGATGAGCCTCAACATGAATGCAACGCTATTACTACATTGCTAGACTATCGCGGAAAACATTAGCCAATAGACTTCACCATCCAAATCGACTGAGTTTGATAGCCCAAACTCGTGTAAAGGTCTAGTGCAGGCTGATTGGTTTGAAAAACCTGTAACCCAATCTGGCGATCGCCCCGTTGTCTGGCCCACGCTTCGGCATGGCGCATGAGCGCCGAACCGATTCCTCGGCGGCGATGATGAGCTATTACATACAGCAAGAAGATATGAGCATGGCGATCGCCCGTCGATTGGTCAATTGCGTTGCCAATCCACAAACAGGCGATGGGTGAACTAAACGGATCTTTTTCTCTGGGTATGCCAACGCCGTGAGAGGCGTTAGAGCAAATTGATGCATCTTCAACACACGCCACCCACCATATGGGTGTCTCACTAGACAGATACCCATCAACCGTCTGAGCAAGGTGATCAAACTCAAAATCTGGATGGAGTTCTTGATAGGTGCGCTGCATAAATTTGACGAGCAACGCTCGATCTAACCCAGAGCCTCGCCACCAGACATAGCCTGGAAGTAGCAACTCAGCCATTAAATAGAGGTAGAGTATGCCAAATCGTCTGGGAGTCCTTGCACAAATACCCGCAACGATGGGGGTAAGCTGTCATTCGAATCAGTTAGAGGCACCTGCACGCTAACCTGCTGTTCTGAATCTTCGACTGGCGCAGGGGCCGCCATATCAGAAGGCAAAAAGATGCGCGCACTCACGGCTAGCATGGCAATTAAAAACACTAAAACAATCAACGCGGGAGCAACGTACTGACGGAGGAGGGACATATGATTTGATGAGAATCTGAAAAAATTCAAGATTTGTTACGTCTTCTCTTTCGATTCTACATCCGGTAGGGGTGTCATTACTCAGTGTCAGACGAGGATTCTGCTGCGGGCGGAGCATTCCACGGGGCAAATATTGGCAGCAATAGCAAACCCGGCAAGGATGCCACCAGCGTAATTAAAAAAAACAGTGTCCACCCCGTCAATTCTGCAATCTTACCTGCAGGCGCCACCAAGATATCTCGACTGACTGCCATCAAACTCGAAAGCAGTGCGAACTGAGTGGCTGAAAATCTCTGATTGCACAAGCTCATCAGAAATGCGACAAACGCTGCTGTCCCCAGCCCTGCACAAAAATTCTCGATATTGATAGCGACGACCATGAAGGGGTAGTTTTGACCCATCTGAGCCAAGATTAAATACACCAGGTTACTAATCGCTTGAAAACCGCCAAACACCCAAAGCGATCGATTGATCCCCATCTGGCTCAAAAAAGCACCTCCTGCCAAAACTCCGACAATGGTGGCGAGTAGCCCCATGCCGCCTTGAATCGCTCCCACATCTGTCTGGCTAAATCCCACCTGGAGCAGAAACGGGGTTGCCATGTTGTTAATCAGAGAGTCGCCAAGCTTGTAGAGGATAATAAACCCCAAAATCGAAAGCGCCCGCGTTATCCCCGATCGCTCAAAAAACTCCAAAAATGGCAGCTTCACGGCTTCGACTAGCGTAGCCGGTGGGCGATCGCGCATCACAGGTTCTGGTGCCCAGACGGAATAGACCACGCTCAGCAGCATCAGCCCAGCCATCAGCAGGTATACCAACGGCCACGGCATCTGATCCGCTAGTATCAGCGCCAGCGCCCCCGTTACTAAGAGCGCAATGCGATACCCCAACACCGCAACGGCAGCGCCAGCGCCCATTTCCAGCTTGCCTAAGACGTCAGTTCTATAGGCATCAAAGGCAATGTCTTGGCTGGCGCTAAAGAAGGCAATGAGAAGCGCGTTAACCGCTAAGAGTTGGAGGGATTGGGTGGGGCGTTGGAGTGACAT
>DBGGTD010000504.1:0-3447 GCA_051162585.1 Elainellaceae cyanobacterium | reverse complement strand
ATTCAAGGTTATCTGCCGCCGCACAACTTCACAGTTAGCTTGCTTCTCTCCAACTTAGAGAAGCATTGAACGAAATTGCTCAGATTTTGATTACAAAGCCCTGCGCAAAACTCGTCATGTTACTGATTGATATATCCGTTTGGATCAGTATCTTTCGCGATCGCAGCGGTCAAGTTCAACAACAGCTTGAAGTGCTGATAGCTAGCCGTAATGTTCTCCTCACCCGCTTCACTCAGATTGAGTTGCTTCAAGGCAGCCTAAATGAAAAGATTGCATGTACGCATGTATCTGGAATTGCAACACTAGCTTTGAGCAACTTATATTTTCAATCCAGATAGCATGAATGATGCTTAGCATCCTAATAGGCGGGATTTTGAGAGTGTTGTCAGCAATCAACGTTTACTTCAAACCTGCTTCATTTTAAGCATCAAAACATTTTGTCTCTGTAAATTGAATTCAGTTCCTCTAGCATCTGTAAAATATATTCCTCATACTAAATAAACATTGAAATCCATAGAAATGGCTAGCACAAGCCCCCTCTAATCACACATTTGGGCTTAACCATTTTGGTGAATATAAAAAGTAGACGAATGGAGGATCGCAGTTAATGGATCGGGTTGCCAAGAGAGCAGGGATCAGTTTGTTGGTGCTGTTAGCGATCGCCACCGCGAGTTGTAGTAGGCCGAGTCGTACGGCGCAGTGTAAGCAAATTGAAGAGGCCAACAACGCCGCCCAGGCTAGCTCAATGAACGTTTATGAAAGCGCCATCGGCCAAACGACGGACGTACCAGAATTTGAACAAAAACTTGCTCAAGTCAGGGCGATCGCAGCGCAAGACATTGCAGCTTTAGATATCTCAGATCAAAAGCTCAGCAACCTGCGCGATCGCCTTGCCAATGCCTATCAGCAGGCCAGTGATATTTCAAGTCAGTTGGTAACGATTTTGCCTAGAGATGGCAGACTTAACCCATCTTTGGAGAACCAAGTCCAAGAGCTTCGCCTCGAAGCCGAACAAGATATTCCACCGACCCTCCACGAATTAACTCTCTACTGCATTAATTAAGCGATCGGTTCTCCCCTATCGCTGATATAACCTTACGCTCTCGCATTAGGACGTTAAACGTGTGGTGAGCCCGTAGGACTATACTGACGAATTGTGAAATTTCTTTCAATATGTTAAATACAAACTTACGAAATACGGGGTTGCTTCTGGCATTGGGTTTACTGATCGCAAGTTGCGGCTCAAGCAAAAAAGCTCAATGCACTACTATTTTGAATGCCATTGAAGACTCTCGGCAGCAGCAACAGCTTGGTGATTTGACCCGAGCCGCGATGATGCAAAATGCCGACGTGTCCGACCAGCTTGCTGATCAGCTCAATACATTAGACATTTCAAATGAAAACCTTCAAGAGCATACACAGAAATTGATTCAAGGACATCGTGATATTGCGTCATCGACTCGAGCATGGGCAGAGATGGCAAACGAAGAAGGGCGTATTTCATACCAATCGGGGGATACCCAAACCTCTCAAGCACTTGACCAGGTGCAAAGCGATCAGCGAAAAGCCCACATGAAAGCACAGCTTGGTCGAGATTTGATTGTGTCATACTGCGCGATCTAATCAGGCTGTTTTCTTTCCGAAGTGTTGTGCGACAATTCCATATCGTGGTGCAAACGTCATCGTGATGATGAATAACAGTGTTAATAGCACGACAATAGCCCCCCCCGTTGACACGTCTAAGTGATAGCTAACGTAGGTTCCTAGCACGCATGACAGTACGCTAGTCGCAACCGAAATGATTAGCATGTGGTCAAAGCGATTGGTTAAAAGGTAGGCTGTGGCTCCTGGTGTGACCAGCATTGCGATTACTAAGATGATGCCTGCGGTTTGCAGGGCAGTCACAATCGTTAATGCAAGCACAGACAGCAGCGTATAGTACATCAATTGGGTATTGAGCCCGATTGCTTTGGCGTGATTGGGGTCAAAACAAAACAGCAGCAAATCTTTACGCCGCAGTAAAATGATTGCCAGAGTAATGGTGCCTGCAATCAGCGTTTGAATCACGTCTTGCTTAGAAATGCCGAGTACATTCCCAAACAGAATATGAAACAGGTCGATATTGCTAGGAATTTTGGTGGCTAACACCAGACCGAAGGCAAAAAATCCTGTAAATACGACGCCAATCACTGCATCTTCTTTCAAGCGAGTTTTAGATTTGATATAGCCAATGGCGACCGTGGCTCCAAAGCCAAACAGAAATGCTCCAACGGCAAACGGAATCCCAATCGCATAGGCAACCACAACGCCAGGAACAACGGCATGGGAAACCGCATCGCCCATGAGTGACCAACCCTTGAGGGTTATGTAGCATGACAGCACGGCACACACAATGCCCACAAAGGCACTGAGCCAAATGGCTCTGATTAAAAATCCGTACTGCAAGGGTTCAACTAGCCAGTTCCACAGGGAACTCGCTGCAATCAGATCGCTCATGTATCAACCTCAGATCCGAAGGACTCAAATCTGGAAGCTGATGGACGCAGACTCGCAGTAGGCAATCCCCCAAACGTCATGGTTAGATTGTTTTCAGTAAATGTTTCTTCCGTAGTGCCCGCTGCCAGAATCGTCTGATTTAGCAAAATGACGCGATCGCAAAATGTAGAAATAGAGGTCAAATCATGAGTAGAGACCAAAATCGTGTGTCCTTCATCCCGCATTTGCATCAGCACATCAATCATGCGCTTTTCGGTTTTCACATCTACGCCAGTGAAGGGCTCATCCAGCAAAATTATTTTGCCTTCCTGAGCAAGCGCCCGCGCCAAAAATACCCGCTTCCTCTGACCGCCTGAGAGTTCTCCGATTTGATGGTGGCGAAAGTCGCTCATTCCAACGCGCTCTAGGCTTTCCATGACGAGGCGACGATCCTTAGCACTGGGGATTCGCAGCATATTCATGTAGCCATAGCGCCCCATCATCACCACATCAAACACGCTCACCGGAAAATTCCAGTCTACTTCGTCTGCCTGAGGCACATACGCCATGAGCTGTCGTTTCTGAGCAGCTTGAACGGAGTGCCCGTCAATGTGAATGCGCCCTTGGCTTGGTTGCAAGAGCCCCATAATGGATTTGAACAGCGTAGATTTGCCCCCCCCATTTGGGCCGACCAATCCGGTGATAGTACCAGGATGTACCGTACAACTCGCGTTATATAAAGCTAAACGCGCATTACTGTAGGTGACGCTGAGGGTGTCAACCGTTACACCAAAGGTTTGAGTGGGAGATTGGATCATAGGTCGTGCATCGTTCACTTTTTTACGGAGCATTACTTCCTGCCAGTAACCCATTTGAAATAGTGCGGGCATCATATTCCAATAACTCTAAAAAGGTAGGAACGGGGCCCTCTTCAGTCGAGAGAGAATCGACATAGAGATTACCACCAAACCG
>DBGGTD010000503.1:0-4476 GCA_051162585.1 Elainellaceae cyanobacterium | reverse complement strand
GTCGGGAGTTTGAGGCTTACCAAACAGCGGTTGAATTTGGTCAAAAATCTTGGTCGGCAATTTTTGACGCAAGAATCGCTGAATCGGATTGGTGTCATGCTTCATGCTCCACATGGTGCCCAACCAACCCCGCTTTGAGCGAGGTCCAAAAATAGGATTGGGAGAGATTTTGCCTCCTTTTCCGCGTGCCATCCCAACCTTTCCGGGGAAATTAAGCCGGAAGAGGAACTCTGGCAGGAAGAACATGCTGGGCAAGTCCATTACGTTTGAGCCCATGCCGTGTGCTGCAAAGACTAAAATCTGAGCATTATCGGGAGCTTTGCTAACAATGTCACCGATTGCCTTATCAACCGACTCAAAGACTGACCGCAGGGGATCATCCGGTGGCTTTGCGACAAGGTGATAAAGGGGATGGTCGGGCTTGCTTAAGTGCCAAAAATAGTGCCCTGCCGCGTGGGTTTCGCCAAAGATGGTCAAAAACATATCCCAGGGTTCGCGCTGGAGGATGTTTTGGCAAATTTGTGCTCGTCGAGCAATCCCCGTTTCTAGGCCGTCTTGCAAGCGCTTGAGGGCAGAGAAATCGACAGTGCTGGCATGATCTCGACGCAACACTGGATGTTCGCCATACTGCTCAGTCACCTCTTTGAGAAGCGGTTCTGGGCTGGAAATGCTCGGCGTCATTGGCGCATGAGCACCCCATGCCAGTACTTGTAAACCGTTTACCTGTTCAGAGAGGTGGGTATGGGGCATATCAAACACCGCAACCCGGCGATCGCCACAAAGAGAATAGAAGGAAGGAAATTCGTCAAATTTATAGGCTTGAACTTCTTCTACACCGTAACTGTCAGGATAGAATTTCAGCGGCGCCCAATATCCAGTCTGCCGAGGCGAGCAACCCGTCAAAAATGTTGTCCACGGCGTTTCTGCCCGATAATACTCAAATGTTTTTAGCCGAGCATAGGCTCCTTGCTCACGGAGGCTACGGAGATTTGGTAAATATCCTTGAGACATCCAAGCCTCAATCAAGTTTGGATCGGCGGCATCTAAGCCAATAGCGATCACAGGATTAGTCATAATTCCTCCCATAGCTGTAAGGTCGTTTAGAGCACGTGCATTGCTCTATGAATGTAGGGGGCAAAAGTCAAGCCACGATAGAAAATCTTGGAGCATCCGATCGGAGCTGGCATCGGTGACCATAGAAACCGCTGATGCATGACCCAACCGTAAGCATCTCCGAAGTCTTATCAAATCAAACAACATTGCACTCACACTAGGGCGCATCCCTATGCTTCACCGATTTCTTAAAGAGTTGGCGTGTAATTAAAAGGGAATGTTAAGACGATCTCCCCTTTATTCAGCTAATTCACTGAATCTGATTCTAAAGCAACCTTCTCCATTTGACGGATTGTGCGGATACATTCTTACGGCTACTTCATATTTCCTGTATTTCAATGGTTGATAGTGAAATTCGATCTATAGTCCTACGGACTCAGGTTTGTGTGGTGAGCCCCCGCGCCGCGGGGGCTCACCACATGTTTAACGTCCTAACGCGAGAGCGTAAGGCTATACATTCTGAAGAAAAATGGATGAACAGCCGCTAACTGACTAAATTACCTCACACTAGAATTAGTGGTGGCCTACACGACTTAACGCTTCTACAACGTTGGAATTTCTTCTGTAATTACGAGAAACTAAAATTTTATGGCATCTGAACAAGACGTTCGCCAATACCTTGCATATTGGTTCCAACTGGGTAAGAAGGTCATGATTAATAATGGTCATGTCGCTTATCGACCCGAACCTATTATCCAGGGCGATCGCTACAGCACTGAGTTTGAAAATTGCTGGCACCGCATCCGCAGCCCAGAGTCAGGTGACTGTTATTTAGAAGGAACAGATCAAACGGTTAGTCAACTGCTCTCAGATCAGTGGGATGTCGACCCGTGTGCTCGTTGTGGGATGCCGATTCCAATTATCACGCTGGGAATACCCTCATCAGGCTGCCCCTGTAGCGATTTACCGTCATGGCCCAATGTGGACTTGCCTCAGCCGCGATCGCCCATCAATAGCCGCGATCGCCTCAGCCAAATCCAATCTCGCTTGACGCGACAGTCCTCAGGCTCGGCAGATTCATCCTCAGACAACAATTAAATTGCTGCCTACGAGCATCACTAACAGCTTTATTGCAGAGGATATAAGCGCCCATCTCGCAACTGCACAACAGGGTGATCCGACATTCGCACGAGCTGTTCATCGTGGGTCGTTACGATAACCGTAATGCCAATCTTGTTAAGCTTTTTCAAAATCTTAATGACTTGCCAGGAGTTTTCGGGGTCTAGATTTCCAGTTGGCTCGTCTGCCAAAAGCACCGGAGGCGTACTGACGATGGCCCGAGCAATGCTGACTCGTTGCTGCTCTCCTCCCGATAGCTGCTCTGGAAAGCATTTGGCTTTATCGTGCAGCCCAACCATTTTTAAGGTTGGCAACAAGCGTCGATGAATTTCCTTGCGTGTAAACCCTTGTGCCCACAACACAAAGTGAACATTTTCAGACACCGTTCGCCGAGGAATCAGCTTATAGTCCTGAAAAACGATGCCAATCTGCCGACGCAACATTGATAACTGACTGCCCCGCAGCCGAGATACGGGCAGCCCGTTGACAATCACGTCTCCTTCGGTGCTGCGTTCTTCTCCATACAGCAACTTTAAAAGCGTTGATTTGCCTGCCCCCGATGAACCTGTCACAAACCAAAAATCTCCTCGTCGGACTTGCCAATTCACGTTTTGCAGGGCTTGGCTCCCGTTAGCATATTGCTTAGTCACTTGCTGAAAACTAACAATGACACGAGATGTCGGATTTCGCCACTCTGGTGTAGCGTCGGAAATGGACGGATGCCCTGAAATGCGGGATGGTATTCGCGAGGATAGATCAGTTGTGACAGAAACCATAAGGATAAGAATGCGCGATAGAGTTCAATTAACCTACATTCCAAAACTCAGAACATACCAAACAGAATGCACCGAGTTGTGGCAGTCACGGGAAGAAACGCTCTACGAAGGCTTATTGTAGTCGGTGTTGGCAAGGGAGTCACTAAATTTGTCGGTTTGTTGCATCTCTGGTGCGATCAAGCTGCTACCAAGGTTTGTTATTATCCCTTTGAGTAAACCAGGGCTCGCCACGCAAACTTAGGCAACGCTAGCATTCGTCGCCAACGCCACGGTTCTTGGTAAAGTCGATACATCCATTCCAGGTGGTTATTTCGAAACCAATCGGGGGCTCTCGTCTTGATCCCCGCCCAAATATCAAAACTTCCTCCAACTCCAATCCAAATTGAGTGGGGGCATAAATGACGGTGCTCCTCAATCCAAAATTCTTGGCGAGGAACCCCTAGCCCCACCAGGATGATGGAGGGTTGTAGCGATGATAGGTCTTGGCAGACCTGGTGATGTTCGTCTGTCGATAAATATCCGTGCTGAACTCCGGCGATCGCCAGCCCTGGAAGTTTTTCCTGCCATATGTCAGCCGCGTTCTGAGCAACGCCAGGCGACCCCCCATAAAAGAAAACCTTTGCAGGTGGGGCACACTGACTTCCCTGCGTCAGAAGAGACTCCGCCAGTTCAATTCCTGGACATCTTTGGATACGCCGGTTGCGGAGCCAGAGGTAGAACACCACACCTGACCCATCGGGCACAACCAAATCTGCCGTTCGAATGACATTGGCTAGAGCCGCGTTGCGTTCGGCTTGAATTGACATCTCAGCATTGAGTGTCACTACATGTACGCCTCGATGGTGACGAAGCTGCGAGGTTAGCCAACCAGAATAATCATCCGTCAGATGAACAGGTAATCCTAAAACATCTGCTTGGTCTAGATTTGGGAGATCTGGCGTCGTCATAGATTGTGCATCATCTCACACCATCATTTATTATGGAGCGTGCCAAGACAAATCGTACACAATTAAGCGCATCGCTTGAGTGTACCATCTTCATAAAGCTCCAGCGGAACAATCTCAACCTTGCCGTTGACTCTTTCTTTTGAATAGACGATTTTGATGAGCGGTGATTGGTTTTGGTTACAACGACGAGACATAAAAAACCTCCTAAGTTGGTGGTCACAATTAACTATAGAACCCATAAAACCCTGCGCTGCCCGCGCCGCGGGCAGCGCAGGGTTTTGAATTTGGTTTTTAATTGTGCCGGGGTACTTATATGCTGAGCTAATGCAAACGAGCTTGCTATGGTCAAAAAGGTGAAAAATCTGGTTGCATGACGTTTCAATCTGAAGAATGCTCCTCAAATCTGATAGAGAACTCAGTAAAGATACCGACAAGTTTTGCGATCGCGATTTGAAGATCTAAGGAGTAATACGAACTGAGAATTGGCATTTTCCCAGAATTTGAACTAGATTTCTGTCATCTCTCCCTGGGCGATCGCCTGCAACGCTCTCATCCTAATTTTATTTCCCGTTTCAATCCTC
>DBGGTD010000502.1:0-2214 GCA_051162585.1 Elainellaceae cyanobacterium | reverse complement strand
GTGGCTAATACTGCGATCATCAATGCCACTAATCCAATTCTGACGGGCTTTTTAGCTGCAATCTTTATTCGAGAACGACTGACATTTAAAAACTATTTAGGCGTGATCGTGTCTTGCTTAGGTGTTTTAGTCTTGCTGACCCAAGGTGATGTCAAAAATTTGATTCATCTTGATTTAAATATCGGTGATTTATTAATGCTCTTTGCGGTCCTAAGCTGGATCATGTATGCGCTAATTATCAAACGACTTTCTCGAAAATACTCTGGATTTACAATTACGTATTATTCAGCGCTGTTTGGTGTTCTACTATTACTGGGTTTAGCTACCACTGAAAATTTATCTCAACAGATTCAGGGTGTCTCAACGGCATCGCTGCTGGCAATTTTATATATGGGAATTGGCGCATCTGGGTTAGGCTATCTTCTCTACAATCTAAGCATTAAAGAGATTGGGCCGACGAAAACGGCGAGTTTTGTCTATGGATGTGTCCCGATTTTTGTGGCGATTCTAGCGTTCCTATTTTTTCGGCAACCAATCACGCTGCCGATGTTGATTAGTTCCACACTGGTCATTTTAGGGCTGAGATTAATGCTGGAGTCATCCCAACAGACACCATTCTCTGACCGGGTGAAGTCGAGTTAGCCTGGTAGAAGGATGGGGAATGTCTCGCAAAGCGAGTATCGTAGACGATTAACAATCTCTGGCAGAGATGGGTGTGGCACGGCGTTTATGAGAACAGTCTATTATGATGCCACTCATTCGACGATTTTTATGTTTGATGATTGGGTTCGGGATGGCGATCGCCATGAGCCCTGTTGTTTCCGTTTCCTTACCCGAAAGAGGTGCCGATATCATTGCCAGTAGCGCGATCGCCAGTGACGCAATTGCCACGGTTGATAATCGGGTTCGGATTAGTGAGATTGAGCAAACCTGGAAACAGCAGTACGAATATTATTTGGGACGGCGACTATCGACCCCCTCGTTGACCGCTGATGAAATTGCCGAGACGCTCGATCGGCTGTCTAGCCAAACTGGGAAGCAACTGGCACTCATTTATGTGTTCCCCCACCCGACTGAGTTAGAGCTTGTGCTGGTGATTCCCGGGAGTGATCCCATTCGCAAAACATTTCCAGAGATTCCTCAAGACCGGATCACTGAGGTTGCTCGTGAGTTGCAATCACGGGTGACTAGTCCAGCGGGGGGGCGAGGCTATCTTGCGTCAGCTCAGCAGCTCTACCGTTGGATCATTACGCCCCTGGAGGCAGATCTGCGCGCGCACCAGGTTGATGCACTTGTGTTTTGTATGGGAGGCGGGCTGCGATCGCTCCCGATTGCAGCCCTCTCAGACGGGCAGCAGTTTTTAACTGAGAATTACAGCGTGGGGCTGATTCCTGCGTTTAATCTCATCAATACGCGCTATCAGGGGGTTCGCGAAACGCAAGTGTTAGCGATGGGGGCTTCAGAATTTCCAGATATGGGAGAGTTGCCCGCCGTGCCGCTTGAGCTGAGTGCGATCGCCAACGATATAGGGTCGGGGGAGATATTCTTAAATCAAGAGTTTACGTTAAGCAACCTCCGTCAGCAGCTCGCAACCGAACAGTTTGCCATCGTTCATCTAGCAACCCACGCTGCGTTTCGTTCAGGGACTCCTGACAACTCATATATTCAGCTTTGGCAGGGCGATCGCCTGCGCCTTAATGAAGTGCGTCGACTCAACTGGAGCGAACTTCCGGTAGAGCTGCTGGTCTTGAGTGCCTGCCAAACTGCATTGGGTGATCGGCAAGCCGAACTTGGCTTTGCTGGGCTTACGTTTCATTCTGGCGTGAAGTCTTCTCTGGCTAGCTTGTGGCGGGTGAGTGATTTGGGCACATTGGCACTGATGCGTGAGTTTTATTGGCAACTGAACCAACCTGACATCACAACCAAGTCTGAGGCGCTTCGACACGCACAACTCTCGCTGATGTCAGGTCAGGTTCGCGTCCGGGATGCTCAGCTTGAAGGCCCCAGCGGAACGCTACCCCTGTCCGAGGAATTGGCCAAATCAGCTCCGCTAGATTTTTCTGACCCATACTATTGGGCATCGTTCACACTGGTGGGCAGTCCGTGGTAGGAAAGTTATCTTCTCAGCATTCCCTAAGCCGGATTACGCGTCTTGGCTCTATGATTTTCTAGACGCATCGCATAAGTATGAGCCATTGCCACCTACTGCACGCC
>DBGGTD010000501.1:0-4800 GCA_051162585.1 Elainellaceae cyanobacterium | reverse complement strand
CACCACAACGTCAGTATTTTCGAGCGCACGGTTGGCTTCTACCCATTTGGGTAACCCCTCTCCTCCCGGGTGCTGATTCGGATAATCGCCTGCCGGATATTTCTCATCAGGCGCATAGGGGGTGACCCAGAGATGTTTGGTCATAAAGCCAGCCCGTTTGAGAATGGCTGAATCGGGATGTGCAAAGGGCAAAATATTTTCACCCGGAATCAGCTTGTAGCCAACGGGCTGTTCCAAAGAATTGCAGACCGATGGATTGACAATTTTCCAGTAGCGACCCGACATGGGATTGATGATTCTCTGGGCCTCATGCTCGGTTGCCAGCAGAGTAGATTTGGCATAAAAGGCATTGCCGTGGGGATTGCCAGCCCCCATTGGTTCGGCTTCAGTGTTTACTTCATAGACAGAATTTTGCAAACCATCCACGTCAAAATCGAGCCGCATATTGAAGAAATGCTGGTGGTTTAGGGCATTGACTTCAGGAGCCACTACCGTTCCATAGTTGGGCATGTCTGCCAATGCACCGACGAGCAAAATCCCCGTCAGTTTAACTTCATACTGAATCGTGCCGTCTTGATAGAAATACCAGTAAAATCCGTATTCATAGTTGTCGATGGTGGCAATAAACGAGAGTACCAGTCGGCGCGATCGCCTCACTTCAGTCGTGTCTAGTCGCCAATCGTGGTGTTTCCAGAGAATGCTGAAATCTTCTTCATGCAGACAAATTGCATTCTCGATTTCAACTACCTCGCCTCGGCTGTCGGTAATAAATTCGTCAAAGTAGTAAATTTCACCCAGGCAATCACACCCCCGCTTTAACGAGTTGGTGAGCATACCAATGCCGTGTTCGCCAATGTCAAACGCATTTTTACGAAAATGCTGAGGGCGTGGATCGCCATAGGGGACGACCATTTCAGACAACGATGCCCGGTATAAAATCGGGCGATCGCGCCCATCATCGGTATAGCTCACGGTGTAAAGTACCAACCCTTCACGAGGGTTAAAGCCAATCCGCATCCGCCACTTCTGCCAGCAAATTTCATGCCCGTTGACGTCAAAGCTCACACCGTCAGGTTGAACAATATCCAGGGGCTTTAAATCGTCTCGAACATTGGGAATAAATTCTGGTGCATAGTCTCCCGACTGGGGCGGCACTGGAACGACTCCCATATCCTCGATGCGGATGACTTCCATTTTGTTTAGGTCAACAACGGGCACCAACCCATCAATAGGACGCGCATAATGATTGCTGTGAGGCGTCGTGCGCAGCCAGCATAGCGCACGCGACAGGCGTATCCCCTCTTCTTCAGGAATGCCAAAATTGCCTGCTGCCCACGGATCGACGACGACTAACTCTAGGTCGGTAATCCCTCGCTTTTCTAGGGCAGCCCGAAAGTCTGGATGCGCTTTGACGGCGGCCTCGCATTCGACTAGCTCGTCCGACATGATGTTGGGTTGCACCCCCGGAACGTGAACCCATGAGGTCACTTTTTGGTGAGTCAAGGAGGCGATCGCCTCGTAGGTGTAGCCTGTGGCATTATCCAGCAGCACCAGAAACGCGTTTCGCTCAAACGAATCCCCTGCTTTGAAGGTGAGGATAAAGTCTTTTGAGGGTTCGTGCAGCATGACGCGGGCAAATCGAACCTGATCGCCAAGGTTTTGCTGCGATCGCACCAGGGCAACGGCGGCGTCAATCTCTTCAGCCGTAAGCGGGTCTAATGGATGAAGCACCGAACTAGCATACGTTGTCGAATCGTTGAGTGGGGTGGTGGTAGTCATGTCAACCTAGATTTGATGCCCGTTAGTTGTACGCGCAAAACACAGTGACGCGATCGCACGACGAATCTAATCTAGGAGTGTAGCAGGACTCTTAAGGTCTGGCGAATGACTTGAAACCATAGGATATCATTCACGGGGTTGATCCTCGGTTGAGACTTGCTGGGATGATGGAACTGGCGATCGCCCCATAGCAGCATCGGCATCAGAGGATTCTGATTGCTGACGGGTTGGTTTCAGAGAATGCACGGTTTGAGAAAATTGGGCCGTTGTTGAGAGCAGCGACGATGCCCGCTTAGAGGTTGGGGATCGTCGAGCCCAGCTACAGAGTTGACACATGATGAATCTTCCAAGCCTATGAATTTGAGTTGCAAGCGATCGCCCTATTTCCGGACGATGTAATAGTTGTTTTGAAAATCGTGGTCGAGTTGCTTAATTTCAACCTGTCTAAATCCTGCATCTGCCAGCATTTCCAACGCTTTTTCTTCACCCCACATCGCACCGAGTCCCATCCCGCCTGCTGCCAGTGACACAGTCATGCAGTGAAGACACGATATGGTGTAAAGCAAAGGCGCAGCCGGGTGATCAAGATTTTGGTCAACATGACTGGATGCCCGAATATCTTGCATCAGATAAACGCCATCAGGTCGCAGCGCCCGATAAATGCCGTGCAAAACGACATCGGGTTTTGCCTGATCGTGGACAGCATCGAACGTTGTGATCAGGTCATATTGCTGAATTTCGTGCAGCCGTGATGCATCTTTCACATAAAACTGAACGTTGGATAATCCCCGATAGGTTGCTTCTGCTCGGGCCGTGGCGATCGCTTCTTCTGAAAGGTCATATCCGGTCAACCGGCTATTTGGAAATTCACTTGCCAACAGGTTAAGCGCCCGACCGCTACCACAGCCAACATCTAAGACATCAATGCCTCGTTCAAGTGCGTCCTGTAAATCAGGGATGAGGGGCAAGATATGGTCGGTTAGGGCAGCCACGACGGTTTGCCCGCTGTCTTCTGCCATGATTTGGTGAAAGCGTTTGAACTCTGAATAGGGCACGCCGCCCCCGTTGTAAAAACACTCGATGATTGGGTCTTCAACGGAGCCTAGTTGTGAAATATATTGAGCAAATGCAGCAATATTGTCAGGGCTTGCAGCTCGGGTTAGAAACACGGCGTGTTCGGGTGGCAAATGATAGGTGTCGTGATATGAATCATAGTCAATCAAGCGCCCGGTCACCATTGCACCGAGCCACTCTCGCACATATCGTTCGTTGAGCCCGGCGGCATCGGCAATTTCTTGACTCGTTGAGGGGGGCAGTTGAGACAGAGTATCAAACAGCGCCGTGCGATGCCCAATCGAAGTCATCAGGGCGATCGCACCACTGTTGAGAATTGTCATCATCTGGTCAGCAAATGCTTCGGCCTTGGCAGGGTCAAAGGTTTTAACGTGCATCGAACTTCTCCTCTTAAATACTAGATGATGCTAGAAACCCAACGGCTCGCAACATAGCCCTACAGTCTCTCGCGGCGCGGGAGACTATACATGTTTGACGTCCTTGCGCAAGAGTGTAAGGCTGTACGCGCTGCGAAGACTGAGTGATTTCTAGATGTATTTAAGGTAGAAGCTAATCGAGAAGAAATAGAGAAGAGGGAAATAGTCTATGAGAGCTGTGTTCTATTTGGTGGATGACTTGAAGGGCGATCGCTTTTTTTTCTTTTTCTGTTTTTCGTAATCAAGTTCCTTCAATTTTTTCGTGATGCGATCGAAATAGTCTTGCATGTAAGACTCGACAGTCGTGATTTCGTTGCGGTCAATACCAAAAGTTTTGTAGATTTCGCTCATGTCTGCCGTGAGGGGTTTGCCTGATGCAATCACCTCTGTAAAGGCAAGCCGGTCAGACAAGTTGACGCCCCACTGAAAAAAGCGAGCCACTCGTCGAATGGCGCGAAGCAAGCCAATTGGCATCCGTGTTATTTTTGCATCTTGCTTTGAGAGGCGTTCGCAAAGGCGGATGATTTCATATGCCCCCCAGGCTCTCGTACCAACGATCGGCAAGGTCTTTTTCTCAGTTTCGGGAAGGCTGAGAGTTCGAATGGCAAATCGAGCAATGTCTTGAGTATCCATGTAGGCAATAGGTGAGGTGTTGCCCATGACCCATACGGCCTGCTTCTCTAGAATCGGGATAGCATATTGACCAATTAGACCTTGCATAAATCCGCAGGGTCGGAGAATTGTGTAATTTAATCCCGATTCTGCTAAAAACATCTCAGTGCAATGCTTAATATCCATCAATGGAACGTCAGGATACTTTTCAGCATCCAGGATTGAGAAGAAGACGAATCGCTCAACACCCGCCTCAACCGCCGCTTGGATAAGCGCGATCTTACCGTCCCAATCAACTCGACGAATGCTGTGAGTGTCAGTGGGGCGCGTTGTCGCAGCATCGATAACGGCTGATACGCCTTCTAATGCAGGGGGCAGCGTGTCAGGCTCACACAAATCACCCCCAACCAATTCGCATCCCCACTCTTTCAAAAACGATGCTTTGCGAGGATTGCGCACCAAACAACGAACTTTGTATCCCTCATCCAAAGCGCGTCGGGCAATTTGTCGCCCTAGAGTACCAGTTGCTCCAACAATTAATAAAATCATGAGGGATTCGGTGATAAGAACTTTTATATGCCGTACGAACCTCTATATCAAGAGTTTGATATATGCGTACGTATGGGCGTTTTTTATAGGGTTTGAGTGTGCTCTCATAGCCTGTATAAAAAACTGTACCAAAGAATTGTAAAAAATTGTATCTCAAATGAGAATGGACACGGAGACAAAATGAGAAAGAGCTCGCAGCTCTCTATTGCAGAGCAATCCTAGGAAAATCCTTCCTGCTCCCCGTGTTTACGGCCTCTCCTGAAAGCGGCTAGGGCTGAGTCTGCAACACCTGTACCACCGTCAATGGCGATTCCTGCTTAAACTCTCGCAATAGTCTAGAGATCATCTCAGAATCTCTCTCAAATACCGC
>DBGGTD010000500.1:0-3970 GCA_051162585.1 Elainellaceae cyanobacterium | reverse complement strand
ATCCTAAATCGCTTGTGAATGGTGTATGAGCGATGGGGCTGATTGGCTGACAAAAGATTCGCAGGCTGGCGATTATAGACGCTTGCGGCTTCTCGAAAAGTAAACCGCGCCTAGACCAGCAAAGTCGACCTTCGTTGACTGTTTTAACTGCCACAAATCAAAGTTTGTCAGTCAATCAGATCTTGACCTGTTAAGTCGGTAGTCGCAATTAACTATAGAACTCATAAAACCCTGCGCTGCCCGCGGCGCTGCCCGCGCAGGGTTTTAAATTTGGTTTTTAATTGTGCCAAGGTACTTAGGGGCTAGAATTGCGTCTTGAAAAAATCCGAAAATAAAGGGTTTTCGTTAATTCTTTGACTGGAAATGCAACATAGGTGATTGGGTTAATCGTCACGATGATATTACGCACATCCCGCTTGGCAAGAGCGATCACTGCCTTAGCAACCCACTGGGGCGACATGACTCCATAGGGGTTCAACTTGCTCTTAAACGGCCCTAGGATGATTTTGCGAATCACGCAGGGCGCATCGAGTCGCCGTAAGGTGATCAAATCTCCGATGAGTCGCTTCGAAATTTCATATAACGGGCTAAGAGCAGGGCTAATTTCTGCCTCAGACGTATTAATCCAAATTTCTTTGGTGGCTCGATCCGTTGAGCCCGTCACCGTCGCCATGAACACTTCCGCCAATCTCCATGTGGATAGCGCATTAACCTCTAATGAGGTCTGAATTGCCTCAGCCGTGCGATCGCCATAAACATTGAGCCCATGATTTAGCACCAGAATATCCACAGATTTGAGGCGATCGCTCAAGTCGTGTTCTTGACCAACGCACCACTGCACGACCTCTGCGGCATCATCACACGTAAGTGTAGCAGAGGTGGTCAGCGCAATCGGTTTTGCACCCTGTCGTGCCAGTTCTGACATCAGCGATCGCCCCATCGAGCCAGAGGCGCCGGTGATGGCAACGATTTTTCCCTTGAGAGAAAGGCTTGTTCCTAACACTTTGTCTATGACTGTAAAATGTCCGGCAAAATAGGCATTGGTTTCGTCAAAATGATGCCGCCAATGATAACTGCGGTTGACTCTCATATTGCCAGGGATCTGAGTCAGTGCACCCGGCAAATGGGTGAGATCTGTTTGCAGCCACCACCCTTGAGAGCGAATCAGCGCTCCTCCCAAAAAGCCTAGCGAATATATAACCCCAACCCCCATAGCATACGACTGGCTCAGCCCCATTACAATGCCAGTAAACGCAATCATGACAAGCGATTCAGGTAAATCGTTATAAAGCTGAGCCTGACCATATGCCTGCTGATTGGCAATGGTAAAATCTTGGCGATAGGCTTTGTGGTGCAAAAGATGCAGCTTTTGGAGAGGACGCCAATAATGCCCCGCAACGTGATAGCAGTCTCGAACAAATTCTGCTAACACGATAGAGACCAATCCTAATGCGCCCTGAACCAAACCTTGAGCCAGTAATCCATTGAGAGTCATTCTGGATAAGCCTTACCTTGAGTAGGGATGAAGTACAAATGGTCACGAAATCGCTCCACGAGTCATGATCCACTTAAGTTTGTACACAGTTCGACACAATTAGACCAGACTTTTGGCAGCTTTAATCAGCAAATTTGAGGAAAGACTCGCCAATAGAGCGACTGAATAGCCGCGAATAGTCGCACCAGCACACCTCTATGAGACAAATTAGTGTACTCAAGCCTAACTCACCGGATATGAGTCACACTGCCTCGAAGAATCAAATGCTGCAACCTACTCCAGCATTTACCGACGTAGGTCGCTACCATTTCTTACTCAAGAACCATGCCGAACTGATTATCTAGGGCGATCGCTGATTAAGTATTTATACGGAATCAACTAGTTGACCTATTGACTACGTTCTTCCAGCAACTTTTTGCCGTGTATTTACTTACATTCAGACGGCAAGTCTTTGCTGTCCCTATATTGGGCGAGCCGTCTCAAAACCTTATAAAGGTTAGTCTTTGGAACTCTAATCTAATTTCTCAGTCTTAACTTCAAGTGCTGATTCAGAACTTTATATAGTTTGTTTAAAGTTACCGCATTAATTTGGGCACGATTAAATTGAGGACAGATGAATTGCCACCTTTACAGGCGGAATCAAGCCCTCACGTCTCACCCTGGTTTGCGTTCTCAAAATACCGAAGTGTCATGAACTCCCAACCCAACAAATTCTTCTTCCTCACTTGGCAATACCTCAACCAGCCTTTGCTCGATTCTCAATCT
The DNA here is from genome assembly GCA_051162585.1 of Elainellaceae cyanobacterium. Taxonomy (GTDB): domain Bacteria; phylum Cyanobacteriota; class Cyanobacteriia; order CAZCXK01; family CAZCXK01; genus DBGGTD01. The sequence goes on along the minus strand of DBGGTD010000500.1, from coordinate 1,710 downwards.
CCTCTGATCCTAAATCCTAGACGCTTTTGTAAATGCTATCGTATCCATCATCTGGAAAAATGCTTTGCAAAATACTATCAACCCGAAAAAGGATCGCGCAGCTAGTCAATCAATAACCTCCCGCACCATGCGTTCTGCACTGGTTCTTTGTCAAATCAATCAGGACAAATGGCAATATTCAATGGGCGCATCCCAATTTTGCGAAAACCCGCCTGTCCTTGAGACCGGCTTTTCTATCGCTCGCAGCTGATTGACTGACAAAATTTTTGTAGCGGCAGTTGTAGACGCACAGCGGCTTCTCGAAGAGTAACTGCTGCTACACGTACCAAGTCGGCCTCCGCCGACTGACCCCAACCCGCAGAGGCGGGTTTTGCTAGTGTAGGCGCGGCTTTAGCCGCCAGCGTCCAGAGTTTTGTCAGTCAATCAGCGCTCGCAGTGACTCTCGGATAGTCATTGCGACTGCTGTTCTGGTCATTGCGAACATAGTGACGCAATCCCTAAATGACTCATTCGGGATGCTCCCATGTTCGCGTCAAGTATATAGCCCTACGGGCTCAGGTTTGTGTGTAGAGCCGCGGCGGCGGCTCTACACATGTTCAGCGTCCTAACGCGAGCGCGTACGGCCATATCACGCTCAAGCCAGAGATGGCTGCATCATAGAGACGAGATTCCCAGCCAATCGTGCTCAATTGCTACAGCGGAGGCTATCAGTACGTGCAGGCTCATGAGCAGATTAGAATTAATGAGTTTTCGATTTCTATTCCGGAATTGCTGCAGAGATCTAGAAAGTCTTACTTAGAGATCCGAACTGATTAGATGTTGGGTTCCAACATCACTTGACTTAACCATTGCCATAAACTGTTCATCCAATTTTGAGGGTCATCCAATTCTGAGGTACCTACGTTTTATGGCTTGGCAGATTCGGTTGTATTTATCGCGTGCACGGAGACAATAGACATCGTGGCGACATCATCTACATACTGCCTGGAAGGTTCTGGGGGCACAAAACTTGCAATTTCTAAAGAAGAACTGCGTGCTCTACTGGCTCGTGTTGAAGCAGAACTTCATCATAGTGAGATTTATCAAAAAGTTTTAGAAGGTCTCCAGCAGAGCATCGGGGAAGTGACGGATGGCTCTCAATCCCTTGTCAAAGCACTTGGTCGTGAAGCCATTCGACTCGTACTTCGACGATTAATCAAGCAATATTCCAATCATTCTTCTACTCGTCAAACTCTTACCATAGAGTCAAAATTGAGTCATGATGCATCAGATAATTCTCATCTAGCTCAAAATACTCCGTCTCAGACCTATTCTCGCCAGGAACCCGTCAGCGCCTTACCAGCCGCTATTGAGCCGAATCATTCGTCGTCTTGCCAGGGTACTAGTACTGTTGTCCCCAACTATTCAGTCAATACTAATTCTGCTGTTTGTGAAGCGGTTCCAACTGAAACAGTGGTGTCGAAATCACAAGATGATATCCGTCATCGTCCTGAATCACAGTCTGTCTTGAAATATGCCCGACGATTGACTCAGTTTCAAAAAGTCAATCCACCTGCGTCTCCTCCTATTACAGAACAACGAGAAACGTCTTTGTACCGCATTGGGCAAGAACTTAGACAGGCTCGTCTTAAGCAGTCAATCTCTCTCGAAAAAGTTCATTATCAAACGCATATTCCAATTCATCAGATTAAAGCGTTAGAAGCAGGTCAA
>DBGGTD010000499.1:0-2364 GCA_051162585.1 Elainellaceae cyanobacterium | reverse complement strand
CATATCGGGTGTTGGCATCGGCTTCTGTCATCCCAACCCAAGCTGCGGGTGGAGTGGTTTCAATTACCTTGGGCAACCACTGATCGAGGATGGTACGAGTGGGTAAGAATAGAGCATTTTTGACCGCAATTTCAGCTTCGTATTGGGTTACATTGGCAAACTCATAATGACCGATGGCATCCCCGCAGGCATAGATACGAGGGTTTTGGCTTTGCAGACGATGATTGACGCGGATGCCTTGGGGCTCATATTTGACGGTTACAGCGGCTAAATTGAGCGTATCTAAACACGGCTGTCGTTCATCTAAGAATAGAACCTCATTGGCGGCGATCGCCTGATTGCCCACCTGCACCCACGTCTGCTCGTCTAGCTCTCTGACTTGCATCACAGCAGCCCCGACCAAAATCTGAATACCGTCTGCTTCGAGCTGAATCTGCATTCCCCATGCCAGGTCGTCATCTACGTCGGGCAAAAGCCTGCGATCTTGGACAATCAGCGTCACTCGGACACCTAGTCGAACAAGGCTTTGCGCCAGAATGACGGCATAGGACGTAGAACCCACTATCACTAGGTGACGGTGAATCAGTCGGGTAATGGTTTCTGGCCGAAGACAGTCATCAATTGTCAAAGGGGAAAAGATATCGATTCCGCTAATAGCGGGGATGACTAGCTGGGAGCCGCCCGCTAACAGATATGCGCGCGATCGCAACTCTCGTCCATCAACTTGGAAGGCCACCGTCGGTCGTCGTCGAAATTCTCCGTCTCCTACAATTGCGTCAATTCCTAATTCTGCCAATACAGAAAGCGATGTTTGCTGAGATTGCACATGAGTCGTCAGCGTTGACCATGCCAGCTCATCAGCCAACCCTGTTTTTAAGGTTTCGCTGTGAGTTGTCCACAAAGACTGATCATCGTGATCATTCGATATCACCTGCATCTGTCTAAATCGTTGCCCAAACTGTTGCAGTGCCTGACACACCAATCGTTCGGTGTTTAGGCTGCCGACGTGTGGCGGTGGAGGTTCTACAAGCGCTATGCGGGCATGGAACTGACGTGCAAACCGGGCAGCGTGGCGTGCAGCAGTGCTGCCTCCAATGATGACGAGGTCATAATCGACGGGCATAGCTAAGCGGGATGACAGAACATATGTGTGAAATTTAATTAGACTAACTTTTTAGACTGACTTTAAAGTGCTACGCAATCCATCGAGTAAGCGATCGTGATCGGATTTAAGGCGGACGGCAACTCGAAAATAGCGATCGCCCAACTCTGCAAAACTCAGGCAATCACGAATTAAAATCTGATGCTGTTTTAATAATGCCTTCTGCACCTTAAGAACAGAGGGTAAACACCGCACCAATAAAAAATTTGCGACGCCTGGGTAGGGCATCAGACCCGGCAAGTCTGATAGTCCTTCAAATAAGTGCGATCGCGCGGGTGGCAACCATGCCCACGTTTGGCGCTGAAATTCTAAATCCGATAACACGGCGATGGCGGCTGCTTCTGCTAACACATTCCCCGCCCACGCGTCGCGCCACTGCTGCCACCGACATAGCCGATCGGGATGGGCAACCGCATAGCCAATCCGCAACCCCGGCACGCTATAAAATTTGGTGAGCGATCGCAGCACGACTAAATTTGGATACTCTTCAACCCAATCTACTACGCTCTGAGGGCGATCGGGGGGCAGAAAATCTATAAAGGCTTCATCTATGACCACCAGCGCAAAATGGTCAAGACACTGGCGGATGGTTTGCGTCGAGACCAATCGCCCAGTCGGATTATGTGGCGTATTGATCATCAGCCCGCAGGCACGAGACTGGTGATCGTGGCTGGCAATCCACTGTCGAATCTCTAGTTCCCAATCTGAGGTGCAGTCGAGAGTCATGGGGAGGGTCAGCAGGTTGGCATTAAAGGCTTTGAGCGATCGCCCATAGTCGCCAAAGGCTGGCGTAATCACATATACCGCATCTAACTCAGCCAGTTCTCGGCTTGCCCAGGTCAGCAGTTCTGCGGCGCCATTTCCAGGCAAGACCCAGTCTGGCGCAAGCCTATGTGTTTGACTTAAACACTGGCGCAACCTGCTATAGCTTGGATCTGGATACGCATTTAAGTCAGCTAAATGAGCCTGAATCGCGGCGATCGCAGACTGGGGAGGCCCGAGTGGATTAATGCTGGCAGAAAAATCTAAAATATCAATGGGGGAACAGCCTGATACGCAAGCTGCCCAGGCTAAGTTTCCCCCATGCTTAGGCCGATTCAACGACAAGAACTATCCCTAACCCGCTACTTCGTTGGAGCAACTTTGTCTTTGAATAGTTTTCCTGCGGAAAATGCAGGAACGACGGTAGCCGGAATCTGCAT
>DBGGTD010000498.1:0-4810 GCA_051162585.1 Elainellaceae cyanobacterium | reverse complement strand
ACGGTGTTTATCTCGGGAAGTCGGCGCTGCATCAGATAGTGCAACAACCGATCGTGAGCAGAGCTGACGGACGCTGCGCAGCTCTAACAACGTTTTAAGGGAGTGAAACCGCTGTTTTTTTAAGATTCTTCACGGCGGGGTTGATCAAAATCGACTGCGGCGGCGGCAGGCAAACTGGCGAAGCTTCCCAGGATGGGAATCGCAGCGGAAGAGAATACAACGGTGAAAAAAAACAAAAGCAGAACGTTTCATGGGATAACTCAGAGTTTTGTTTAGCGTTGAATAGTTTTAACTAGAACTATTTGAAAATAAACCAACATCCCTCTCTGAGTTTGGCAAGCAAAATTCCTAACTTTTTTATGAGGCCGCCTAGAATGCTTGCTGCAAACGTTTGAGGAGTACTTGCATCAGCTCCATTTCAGAGGCATCCATAGTTTCAAGATGCTGATGAATATCGGCGATGTGAGCCGGAAACACCTGCTGGAAAAGCTCTTCCCCGGCAGTCGTCAGGCTGACAATTACGCTGCGGCGGTTCTCTGGAGGCACTTCCCGAATAACAAGTCCCTTTTTCTCCAGTCGGTCAACGACTCCGGTAAGCGTCCCTTTGGTAATCAAGGTTTTCTCGCCGATTTCCCCCATGCTGAGTCCCTGCATATTCCCTAGCGTGGCGATCACATCAAACTGGGCTGGAGTCAGATCGTACTGCCGTACAAAGGTTTCAGAATAGCTAGAAAAGGCTTGATAGGCGCGCACCAGTTCTCGCACAGTTACCAAAGATTTTTGCTGGGCGTCAGTTATGGAGGTGTTAGACAACGGCATTGTAAGAAGCGGAATAGTTTTAATGAGGACTATTTTAGCGCCTTGCTTGGCTTGAACTCTTTTCTACTCGAGTTTTTGAGAAGTTGCATCTTAGCAAATTTAGACTCTGGTGGAGAGAAAAGCTAGATTTGCTCGCAAACACGAAGCGCCAACAGTTCTTCTCGGCTTGAAAGGAGAGTGATTTAGACAAGGATAAGCTTAGGAACCTTGCAGTCTAGTTCGTGTCTCAAGTCGTCAGATAAAGAGGTCATCACAAGGCCGCAAACTCTAGTCTCAGCCGAAAGCCTTGTTCAATCAGGAACTGTCATGGTGTCGAAAACCACTGCAAACGACACGTTTCATCAGTGGTTGAGCATCATGCGGCAATGTTTACCCGAAAGCTGCTGGCGCAAGCTCATGAGCGTCCACCCGAGGAGTTGGAACTCATTGAGGACTGGTAGGCTGAATAATTGGGTCGTTAGTGTTACCCAGAAGTGTCACCCAGATAGGCGCTGGGGTTGAATATCAAATTCGTGCTGGCTGATAGTTTCTATGGGGAGAGTGGTGCCTTCATCGCCACGTTAGGTCAGTTCAACTTGCCGTTTATCTGGGCGATTCGCTCCAATCATGGGGTATTGATGCCCGGTCAGCAAATCCGCTACAACCGTTTCCTGAGCTACATCGTTGGTCCTCAAAATTGATGGATTTGTCAATCAGTTTCGAGCACCTCCGCTGAATGGCAGAATGGTGGCTTAGCTTCCTTATTTTACTTCTCCTGGAATCACAAAAGAGGAATAAGACAGCAGCCCGAACACTGACAATTTAGATTCATCCACCGGAGCTGCACTCGGATTAGACGGTGCGGCAATTGAAACAGCCTCGGGACAAGGAAATCGCGGACTTAGATTGCGTCCGCTGCCAAATCGCCCTGTTTCAGCCACCCAACCTGTTGTGCTATCAACCGGAACTTGAACCCAAGTCCGTCCTGTTGCTCGTTCTAACTCATCGTCTAAGATGCGGACAACCTCGCCAGAGGACACAATTTGCCCTGTCGGACGGGCCGTTTCAGCAGGATTTTCTCGCGCAGTCAGTGCCGGAACCGCAACGCGGGCACAGGCTTGAGGCTGGGGTGGTGGAGTGGAGCCTTCCCCACAGCCCGGAACTCGTGTCAGGTGCCGAGCAATCACGTATCCGCGCAAGTCACGACTGGGAATGTAGCCCCGCACAAAGCCATTTTCTTCGAGAAAGCTACCGTCTGGATTGCGATCGAGATTAATTCGCGTGTTGGCTTCAAGGGTTGCCAAGCTCCGGCTGTCTGACGCGACAGATGGCAGTGAATAGACATCAAGCAACCGGTTGGGAACTCGGCAGTTTGATCCAGAGGCCTGGGCGACTCGCATCGAAGCAGATTGAGCAGGCAAACGGGGCATCGAGATGTTAGCGACTTTCTCTAAGCTCGTGGCGTGCGTGCTAGGAACTCCTGCTGTTGCCACGATAGTCATTAGCACTGAAACCATCCCAAATATTCGGAGTATCATGTCGTTTGCCCTCTTCCCCTTACGTACCGATTAGCTAATATAGCCCCTACGGGCTCAGGTTTGTGTGTAGAACCCTCGCGCCGCGAGGGTTCTACACACGTTCAGCGTCCTAACGCGAAAGCGTAAGGCTATATCGTTTGGCAGAAATAAGCCAACCCTTAAGAGCGGGCATCTTGCCCGTGACGTGAGCGAGGCGCTCACACGCAATTCACACGCGATTTAGGATCGTTATAGCTTGTTCTAGTATTAATCCTTCATCGAAATGCGATCGCAATGACGAGTACGCTATTTTTCTTTACGATCGCATTTTTACGATCGCACCTTTGCGCCTATGAACGCTTGAGCGCCAGGGTCAGCCCGTCTGCAATAGGAACTAGGCTGAGGGTAATTCGGTCATCGTGATGGAGTTTAGCATTGAGAGCTCGAATTGCATTAGTGCGGTTGTCTGTTTTATGGGGGTCAGCGACGTCCCCTGACCACAGCACATTATCAATGGCAATTAACCCGCCAGGGCGTACGAGTTGGAGCGATCGCTCGTAGTATCCGTCATAGTTTGATTTATCTGCATCAATAAATGCAAAGTCAAACGTGCCTGCCTGCCCGTCTGATAAAAGCTGATCTAGAGTGTCGAGAGCAGGGGCGATACGGAGATCAATCTTATCAGCCACATCTGCCATGTCCCAGTAGCGACGGGCGATCGCGGTATAGTCATCGCTGACGTCACAGGCAACAACTTCGCCATCGGCTGGTAACGCCAACGCAACTACGAGCGAACTGTATCCAGTAAACACTCCAATTTCTAGCGTTTTCCTAGCGCCTAAAAGCTGAACGAGCAATGTCATAAACTGCCCCTGCTCGGGTGCAATTTGCATTTGGCTCATGGGGTGACGAGCGGTTTCATCTCGAAGCTGCTTGAGGATGTCAGGTTCTCGTAGAGAAACCGACAGGATGTAGTCATAGAGGCGATCGCTCAGATCGAGGGTCTTATTAGACATGAAGGATACCAGGCAAACACTGCACGCTTTATTAAGAGATCGGGAAGCTTGATTCATTTGGCAAACCAAATCGCTTACCCAACGCCTATACTATCCTTCGGAGATGGCGCAGTGTAGATTCTCATGAGACGAGTGAACAGAAATCAACGATTGAGAGCAAGAGTTGTCATCGTCGTTCTATTGGCGATGCTGATGACGGCGTGTAGTCGCGGAGGTGTGGATGCCTCAACGGTGAAAAAGGCGATCGCCCTGCAAGTAGGACAGGTACAAACTGAACTGACACAGCAGCTTTATCGAACCGCAACAAAACCACCTCTTGTTACCGTAGACAACGTCCAAATTGATAGCCAACAATCCGTCACGATCGTTGCCCAGCCTGCCGTTCGAGTTCGAGGCACCTATGATGTGACGCTTGACTTTACCGAGCACACATTAAGGCAGAATCGCAACATATTTGACGTTTATCTCCAGCCAACACCTGATGGTCAAGAATCATGGAAATTGGCGCGTCCAGTTCCTAACGCAGATAATCAGGGCAAACGGTGGATAATGATTCCTCTTGCATCCCCTTAAGAGGATGTTTAAAGGGGAGCGGCGGTTATATAGCAATCCCAGATGGGTTGTGAGCGGTGGGGCGGGCGACGCTTGCCCCACCGCTCACACACAATTCACAAGCGATTTAGGATCGCTATAGACTGACAAAACTTTAATTAGCGGCAGTTACTCAAGCCTACGTAAATGCTGGACCTTATCTGCTGTGCAAGAATGGTTAGCAGCAGCGGCAGATGAGATAGACTCTATTCCGGTTCGAGATGTCGGCTAGACATGAGAATTTTGTTGGTTGATGATGAAGCTGATTTGACTAGCTCGATGAGTCGAATTCTGGCTCGTGAGGGCTACGTCGTCGATGTGGCCTATGACGGCACTGAAGGGAGCAGATTGGCGGCTGAGCGGTCTTATGATTTATTAATTCTTGACTGGATGCTGCCTGAGAAAACAGGATTAGAGATTTGCCAGGACGTGCGATCGCGCGGCGATGCGACCCCCGTTTTATTTCTCACGGCTAAAGATACGGTCGATGATCGGGTGAGGGGGTTAGATGCAGGGGCAGACGATTATTTGATTAAGCCATTTGAGCTGAAAGAATTACAGGCGCGAGTCCGGGCGCTGTTGCGGCGATCGCCCCGTCTCGATCACAGCCCATCTCAACGCCTGCAATTTGAAGGTCTAGAAGTGGATGAAGCCAACCAATTGGCATATCGCAACCAGCGTACGATTGAGCTGTCTGAGAAAGAAACACAGCTGCTGGCTTATTTTGTTCGTCATCCCAATCAACTGTTAACCCATCGTCAGATTTATAACCATCTCTGGGGGGCAGACGTGAAGCCCAGCAGTAATGTGTTAGCAGCTCAGATTCGTCTGTTGCGTCGCAAAATTAGGGTAAAAGGCGAGGCGACCCTCATTCACACGGTATACGGG
>DBGGTD010000497.1:0-2746 GCA_051162585.1 Elainellaceae cyanobacterium | reverse complement strand
CGTCAAGGTTTGTGGGCAACATACGTAATCATCGATCCATGGTAGATTGATAGCTGCATCATTCCTGAAAAATATTGTCGAGATTGTGGGGGTCGAAAGCCACGCCGTGCTGACATTTCACGAACTATTGACTAGTAGGGTGCTCAAATGAATAAACCAAATTTTCTTGTGATTGGTGCCGCCAAATCAGGCACTACGTCTCTATATCATTATCTAAATCAGCATCCTGATATCTATATGAGCCCCCAGAAGGAGCTCAATTTTTTTGCGCTCCAGCATGTAGACGATGTCGATGATGACCCAGTCGATTTAGACGGCAAACAACGCTACGATTGGCTCTACGAAAACGCTATTACCGATTTGGATGCCTATCATCACCAGTTTGATGGAGTTACGTCAGAAACCGCTATTGGGGAAGCCTCTCCGCTCTACCTCTACAGTTCTAGAGTGCCGAAGCTGATTCACCGCTATCGCTCCGACATGAAACTCATCGTAATTTTGCGAAACCCAGTCGATCGGGCGTTTTCTCACTATATGCAGTATGTCCAGCGCGGCCACGAAACGCTAACTCGGTTCTCAGATGCAATTGATGCAGAACCTATTGACCATCCAAGTGTTTGGTGGGGGCATCGCCACTTTGTTCGGCTTGGGTTCTATCATACTCAACTCAGCCGCTACTACCAGCAATTTGAATCTAGCCAGATACGGGTTTACCTCTACCAAAATTTTTGCACGCATCCGCAACGAATTATGAGCAGCATCTTTGAATTTTTAGAGGTTAATCCGTCTTTTGTGCCTGATACATCGATTCGACATAACAAAGGCAGCATGCCCCAAAATCCAGTGTTGCATCAGGGGATGCTAGCGCTCAACCGCTTCTTGCAAACCGATAATGCTGGCAATCGACTGCTCAGAAAAATGCTTCCTGCGCCCATCCAGCGAGCAGGTTCAGCATTGAGAGTCACCATTCAAAAAAAGAATTTGACAAAGCGTCAACCCACCTTGTCTAAGCGCGATCGCCAGCGACTGATCAATCTGTATCGAGACGATATATTACGGCTACAAGACCTGCTCCAGCGCGATTTGTCAATCTGGTTAGAGGATGGCAGCGTTCCGTCACCATCACCCCAGCCAGACTTTCAACACATGCCGACGTAGTAGTAGTAGTAGCATTCGTTTGCACCTTTGCTCGGCTCATCTATCTCACCAATGCAGGCGCAGCCCTTGGTCTTCCAGATGAGCCTGCAACTGGCGCATGTGACCATTTGCTACAATCTCAGCGGCCATTAGATCAGGCGGAGCGTCTTTAACCAGCCAGCCAGCCGTCGCGCCCGCTGCTGCACCAATGCTCCATTCGCTGTAGTGAACTCTGGTTGCTGCATTGACAATGTGGCTGACGGCAATCCCTTTGCCACCCATCAATAGATTATCAATCTCTTGAGGAATTAGACTCTCCAGCGGGATTGCGATCGGATGCACAGATGATTCGCTAGCAGGTGCTTTGGTGGCTTCTCCAGACGGCAGCCAGTTGCGATAGCGGCAGCCGTGAATATCAATGTCATAGTGAACGAGGGCGATCGCCGTTTCGCTAAAGTCTCGACCTCCTGATAGATCGCGACGAATATCCGCTTCTCGCATATAGAATTCGGGTTGACCATACGCAACCTGCCCTAAGATGCGTCGCCCTTCTCGGAAATAGGGCATCATGCTCAAGCCAGATTGAGTGCCCATGGGAGAATTTTCTCCTACTAATTGACTCAACGGAGCATCAGATTTAGCTTGAGTCTCAATCAGCCATCGCGCAAACAGTAGTGCATGATATTCTCCATGCTGCAATGCGCTGACTGACAGTCCTCCCATCCAGTTCCAGGATTGACCCGTCTCGGTGAGCGCATCATCTAGCAGGAGCAGCGGCGGATCCATCCAATTCCAGTCATTTCCAGGATTCCAATTCACTAATGTAATATCACCAGAAACAGGCGTCCCATACATGGGATCGTTCCGAGTTTGGCTGATCATGCGTCGATAGTTGAAGACGCTTCGTCCTGAAAACATAGAAAACCCATTCAGCGAAAATTCTTGCCAATGTTCGTCTACGTTATATTCGGGTTGAACAGACTGTAATCCTTTGAGGCTCTGCCCGCCATCATCATGAATAGCTAACGCAAACGGAAATGTAAACGCTTGAGTGCATTCTGGATTATCGAAATCAGCCGCATGGACTTCCCCCGTTGTGGCGCGCGAATCAGACCCCACTCGATACGGCAGCCCTGACCAAGCAACTAGTTCAGCCGTATCGGTCGCGTCAATTACAAGTAGAGACTGATTGGCAGGTGCTTGGAGCCGCAGCGAGACTTTCTCAAAGACCTGATCATCGGCCCAAGAATACCATGATGGCAATTCGGTTGACGGGTGTCCTTCGGGGATATAATCCTCTTCACGAGAAATACGCCGCACAGCGTGAATTGCTGTAATTGATCTCCCGGTGGTGTCAAACTCTGCTCCCTTCAAAGCTGTTGACGTTGCCCATCGACTTCGGGGTGCCCTCTCTACCGACTGTTCAAGCAAGCGTTGAGAGGCCATCGCTCCGGCATTCGGCGGAAAGCAAAGCTTGCCAACCCAGCAACTATTAGTATCGCGGACTGATTTGCCATTGACCTGTGACCAGGGAGGCAAGTCCAGTGGTTGTTGTTCGATCAAGCGCTTGAATGCGATCCAGCTTTGAGAAAAATTGCCCATGCGACGC
>DBGGTD010000496.1:0-4532 GCA_051162585.1 Elainellaceae cyanobacterium | reverse complement strand
GCATTTGAGCAGGCATTCCAACATGCTTCACGCATCATTTCATCAATGGATGGATTCATCGACTTAGATTTGCAGCGATCGCTCGAACTACCGAATCGATACATTCTCCTGGTTCGTTGGAACACTCTTGAAGATCACACCATCGGATTTCGCCAATCTCCTGAATATCAAGACTGGCGCAAGCGTCTTCATCACTTTTACGATCCGTTTCCTGAGGTTGAACATTATCAATCTGTTTTCAGTTGCCGCTAAATGGACTGATGCAAAATCATAAAATTGGCTCTTGTAAGAGTCCAATTTCGACATTAGGCTGACCCTATCACAATTCAGCCTTGATGCGTATGCAATCTGTCCGAGTCAGACCTGCTATCCATGACGATGACCGTCTCATCGCTCAGCATTTTTATCGCATGTGGCGAGATCTTGATGTGCCCGCCGACTGCATCGAAGACGACTGGTGCGATCGCACGTTGAGATATATTTGCGAGGCTCGTCAAACCATTCACTCTCTTCCTAAACACCTATGAACCATCCCCATACGTCTCATAACTCCGATACTCTCGATGCCACGTCTCGCACTCAGATCAAACGGTTACCCAAACGCGGGAACTACGATCGCCAAACGATCTACCAAATTTTGGATGAAGGATTGATCTGCCACGTGGGGTTTGTCGCAAACGAGCAGCCCTTTGTGATTCCGACAGCCTATGGGCGCGTGGGCGATCGCTTGTATATTCACGGGTCGCCTGCCAGCCGAATGCTGCGGACGCTGCAACACGGTATCCAGGTTTGCGTTACCGTGACGCTATTGGATGGGTTAGTTTTAGCGCGCTCGGCGTTTCACCACTCGATGAACTACCGATCGGTGGTGGTGTTTGGCACTGCCACCCGTGTCGACGACGCGGACGCCAAGATGAATGCACTTGAAGCCTTTACCGAGCACATTACGCCGGGTCGTTGGTCGCAGGTTCGCGTGCCCACCCCCCAAGAACTTTCAGGCACTCTGGTGCTATCATTGCCGCTGACAGAAGCCTCTGCCAAAATCCGTACTGGCCCTCCCGTCGACGATGATGCAGACTATGACCTACCTGTTTGGGCTGGAGAACTGCCGCTGTCTATCACTGCTCAATCACCGATTGCCGATCCTCGCCTGTCGTCTAAAATTGATATTCCGCTGAATGTGGCTACTTATAGCCGAACAAGTTCCTAGCTCGACTTCAACGCTGGTTTAGCAGTAGTATATTAGTCACACTAGGCATTGGGCTTGCTGTCTCGTACCGAGATTAACACCCATCTACTCATCCATTCCCTCATTTCCCTTCCTACGTCGCTCTTGCAGCTTCATCAAAATCTCAGCATGCACTTCTCTCGTAATCGGGTAGAAATATGCCATCACTAAACCGAGTACCAGCAACAAGGTGGCAATTGGACCGATCGCAAGGCGAATGACTAGAAGGGCAGATTCGGGCTGGGCGGCGATCGCCACGCCTGATGAACTTTCAACATAGCCCGCCATGCTGAGCGACTGACCCACCACGAAGACGGCGATCGCCAGCCCAACTTTTTGCAGCATCACCATAAATGCATAAAAGACGCCTTCCCGACGCCGTCCGGTTTTGAGTTCATCGAGCTCAACGACATCGGGCAGCATCGACCACGGCACCAAATACGCCGTTGAAACACCAAACCCTGCCATCACCCCCATCACAAACATCAACGTTACCTGACCGGGTTGCAGAAAAAACAGTCCAGCCTGCGCCACAATCCATAGGCTCATTCCCATGAAATAGACGGCTCGCTTTCCCAAGCGTCGGCTGATGGCACTCCAGACAAACAGCATAAGAAGCGCAGTTCCTTGAACGGTTAGCGCAAACTGAGTAAAAACCCCTCCTGATAGCCCCATCCAACTAACCACAAAGTACTTCATGATCACAGCAGTCATTTGTGCCGACATCCATGAACATAGATAAATACCAATGACCAGTATGAACGGACGATTGCTAAACGCAACACGGATTTGCTCAAATAGGGATGGAGCATTAGCAGTGGGAGGATTGGGTTGATCGGTTTCTAAGGCCCTAGCCCGTTTGTAGGTGCCTGCGGTTGAGATATAGAGTGGCACAATACACAGTATTGCTCCCACAAGACCGACCATCAGGTGTTGCTCAGCGGGGTTATCGATTCGATTAAAAATCTCACTGACCAGCACCAGCGACAGAATACTGCTGCCGATTGAAAACATCAGCCTAAAACTGTTTAAGCTGGTGCGATCATCATAGTCTTGTGTCAACTCCGGGATAAGCGAGACATAGGGCAGATACACCGCAGTGAGTGCCGTTTTGAAAATCACCCCGATGATGACGTAATAGAAAAACAGCGTCCACGTGTTGGATGCTGGTATCAGCCAAAGCAAGAAGAAAGAAATACCGAACGGAATTGCCCCAATGACAATCCACGGATAACGCCGTCCCCATCGAGACCGAGTGTTGTCACTCGTCATCCCGATCAGCGGATCGCTAATGGCATCACCAATCTGCCCAATCATCAAAATGCTGCCTGCCAACGCAGCCGGGAGTCCAGCCACATCGGTCAGGAAAAACATGAAGAAAAACGCTAGGATGCTGCCGGTGCTGGCGGTGCCAATGGTGCCAATTCCGTAGGTTAGCTTGGTACGCAGGTCGAGTTTATGTTTAGACACAGCGGCAGGGTTGAGAGGTCGGGCATCATTCATAGGCGATCTGAACGCTAAGGCTAATTTCTGGGTCTAAACACCACCACTCTTGGAGAATTTTAGTGTTTGGTTCTAGGGCGATCGCCCGATTTGAAACGTCGGCTGTTGCTCTGAGATCATGCATAGTAAGAAAATCAGGGGTCTATGTTCACCATCCCACGAGTCGCTGAGAATACGCCAAGAAATACCTCGCTGACTTTAAATGGTATTGCGCTTTGAGAAATCCGGCGCGTTGCAAATTCAGTGAATTTTGATAATCCAATTTGATCATCTATCTGCGTAACCATGACCTCACGACCCATTATCATCGACTGCGATCCGGGGGTTGACGATGCGATCGCCCTGCTGTTAGCGTTTGCGTCGCCAGAATTAGAACTCTTGGGCATCACAACCGTTGCCGGGAATGTGCCACTGTCATTGACCCAGACCAATGCGCGTAAAATTTGCGAACTGGCAATGCGACCGAATATTCCCGTTTATGCAGGATGCCCTCGCCCCATCGTGCGATCGCTGATAACGGCTGAAAACATTCACGGCAACACAGGCTTAGACGGCACCGATTTGCCCGATCCGCAAATTTCCCTCCAGCCTCAACACGCTGTTCAGTTTTTAATTGAGACGTTGTTGAGTGCAGATTCCCCCATTACGCTAGTGGCCTTAGGTCCTCTCACCAATCTGGCGATCGCGCTGATCCAAGAACCGCGCATCATACCTAATATTCAGGAAATCGTGCTGATGGGAGGGGCGATCGCTCAGGGCAACATCACCTCATCCGCAGAATTCAATATGTACGTCGATCCCCACGCAGCACACGTGGTTTTTACGAGCGGCATCGACATTACCCTGATCGGATTAGATATTACCCATCAGGTGCTAACGACTCGCGATCGCCTGGATGCAATTCGCGCCATTTCAACCCCCGTCAGCACCGTCGCAGCCGATTTGCTGGCTCACTATGGCGCTCACGATATCAAACAATACGGATTCGCAGGGGGGCCGCTCCACGACCCTAATGTGATTGCTTACTTGATTCAGCCTGATTTATACACCAGCCGCAAACAGGCTATGACAATTGAAACCACGAGCGACCTGACGATGGGGCGCACTGTTGTAGATACCAGACACCTTGACGGGCGATCGCCCCACGTAAATGTAGTAAAAACCGTGGACGCAGAAGGGTTCTATCATCTGCTCATTGAGCGGCTCGCTCAGGTCTAACCCGTAGTTAAACAGAATTAATTACACACTGTCATTGCGAGTGAATTATTGTTCACCTTCTTGAAAATAGAGTCTTAAAAAAAATAGGGTTATACGTATTTATTCCCTGGTAAAAAATTCATGGGAACTTCATCTTTATGTAATGTTTACTATCTTTAACATTCCTTGAACAAAGCTTAACGATGCCTTTAATAAAGTCATTGAGTCTAGGTATGGTCACTGAAATTTCAAAGACTGTCTGTTCACAAATCACACATTTCCTAACTCATGGCACCCATTACACTTCAAATTCTGCATGCTGCGGACCAGGAAGCAGGGCTTCCTGCAATTCAAGATGCAGTGAATTTCTCTGCCGCTATCGAAGGACTGGCAGATGATTTTGAGAATACCTTGAGACTCTCATCCGGAGACATTTATATCCCTGGTCCATTCTTTAATGCGAGCGCGGATCTTTATGGCGAACCCGGAATTGGCGACATCCAAATCAATAATGCTTTGGGATTTCAGGCTGTTGCCTTTGGCAACCACGAGTTTGATTTAGGAACAGAAACTATCAGCACGCTACTGCGAGCCAATCCAGACA
>DBGGTD010000495.1:0-2022 GCA_051162585.1 Elainellaceae cyanobacterium | reverse complement strand
CTCCCCGTCTGGAGGATTGGATGCATCGAGTTGCTCAGAGTCTGATACGTCTAAAACAGAGTCTAGCGAGTCTGCCAACTCATCGAGTGCGGCCAGATCAATGAGGTCGTCAGATGTATCGGGAGAGTTGCTTGTTTCGATGTCTGAACGATTGAGCAGATCTGAGACATCATCGTCGCCAGAAACGCCCGCCGGATTGGAGCTATCACGCTCGTCCTCGACCTGGTCAAAGAGCAGATCAGAAAAATCATTAGATTCATCAAATTCGAGAGAATCAGACAAGCCATCTGAAAATCGACTGGTTGACTCGTCCTCCTGCCACGTCATCTCTAGTTCAGGGACTTCATTCTCAAACAAATCTGCAAGACTGTTGAGCTCGGCTATCCCAACTTCAGGCCCATTAGGTCTAATGGGATGAGATGCATCCAGATAGTCTGACTGGTCAGTTGATGAAACCGCAGATGACGCGGACGATGAAGATTCAACAGGATTATCTAGTTCGTTGAGCACATCACTGGCTTCAGAGGCATCGTCGTCGTGAGTGGCGCTGACCTCCGTGAACCAATCATCATCGTCTAATGCAGTTGACGAGTCAGTAGCAAGGTTAAAATCTTCCGAATTCGAGAGATCGATTGAGGCGAAGTCAAGATCTGGAAATTCGGACGAATCGCTTGCTGGCTCAACGCCTGCATCAGCCATCAGCGTATCGATGTCAAACTCGTCTATCTCATCTAACAGAGGATCGGATGCAGCCGGGGCTAGCTCCATCAGCGCGTCACTTGCGCGAATGTCGCCAGGTCGTTCAGTCAGAACAAGTTCTTGAGCTTGCTTTAAATCTTTGATGACAATCGGTGCAAGTGTACGGAAGGTATTATCGGGATGGGCGATCGCCCGTTGCGTCGTATCGATTAAGCTGCTCCATTCTGGTAGATCAAATTCATCCCCCGCCTGATTCAAGCGTTGGCAAATCGACTCTAGAGTTTGACGCCCCGCAGGTTGTTCAACATTTTTGAAGACCTGCAACATTTCGCGGAGCTTAATCGGCACCTCATGATGGAAGAAATGCTTTAATGAATTGTCTTGACTAGATGACGCCACTGCGGATGCGGGAGACGCAGTAGAGGTAACGGCATGTCGAGTACGGAGGTCAACATCCGCTGGAGGAGTTACCCCGGCTTTTTCGACAAGCCCACTGAGATGCTGATTTAGCTCGTCAAAAACGGGCTCTACATCGTCTACCATCTCGCGAGCTTTATCTTCGGGCAAACCGAACGGCCCCTGTAGCTGCTCTAGAAGATCTTGCAGAGTATCAAACACTCGAAGCAGAAGCGTTTCGAGCTTTTGATCCACTTGAATTGGACATTCTTTTAAGACTTTAAAGTAGTCTTCTAATCGATGAGAGGTTTTCTGAATGCTGTCAAGCCCCAACATCGCAGCCCCACCTTTGACAGAGTGAGCAGCACGGAAAACCTCACTGACCATTTCTGAGTCGCCAATGGTGTTTTGCAGGTTCAGCAATCCTTGCTCAATCGTATTGAGGTGGTCTTTAGCCTCCTCAATAAAGTAGCCCATTATCCGCTGTTGTTGTTCTGACTGCATCGCGGTACCCCTTCTGCATACTGTGGGCGATTCGCCCATCTACTATAACGCTCATGAAACCTTAAAAAACCGAACCTGCGATCGCGAGTAGAGCAGGGTCATCATAACGACTAACGTGCTGCGTGATTTGGAACCTATCATCCTCTATTTTGGCAAAATCCTCCTGATTCATCGTTCTATTTAGAAACCATCAAACCATCATTAGAAACCATCACGGGTTATTTAGTCTCTGGCTCCACTTTGAATCGTTCTACAGAGTTAAGCAAATCGCGCGCAACGCCCACCAAACTCTGGAGTGAACCCGATACTCGTTGGGCTTCTTGAGAGGTTTCTTGAGCTGTCAACTCAACCGATTGCATGACCTGGGCAACGGCGCGTGAGGTCTCGGTTTGTTCGACGGTATCAGCGGTAATTGAGCGTACC
>DBGGTD010000494.1:0-2191 GCA_051162585.1 Elainellaceae cyanobacterium | reverse complement strand
GATATGAAGAGAGTTACTTAAGAGATGTTGGGTCAAAACTCTGGAAACGCCTCTCAGATGCGCTGAATGAGCGAGTTACCAAAAACAATCTCAAATCGTCCATTAGTCGGTATCTAGTCAATCATCCAACCACCGACTTAGAGCCAGCCTATCTAGACAAAAGCTACTTTGAGAGGTTGTCTTCAACCTTTCCCGAGTTTCCCGCAGGGCCGGTGCCCCTAAGTTCTCAATATTATGTTGCTCGCCCTCCCATCGAGCAGCACGCTTACATTGAGGTGACTAAGCCCGGTGCGCTCATTCGGATTAAAGGCCCCCGAAAGACTGGAAAAAATTCTTTGATGTTGCGCATTCTATCGTATTCGGCAACTCTTCAGTATCGAACGGTTTGGCTAGATTTCCAGCAGGCTGATGAAGATGTGTTTTTCAATCTCGACCGTTTTCTCCGCTGGTTTGCAACCTTAATTAGTCGCAGACTCAGCTTAGAGCCTCGCCTCGACGACTACTGGGATACGCCCTCTGGAAGTAAGGTCAGTTGCACGCTATATCTCCAAGAATATGTGTTGCCTCAAAGTGACGTTCCACTCGTTTTAGCACTCAACGAAGTGAATCGAATCTTTAAACACCAGGCGATCGCTCAAGAACTCTTGCCTCTGTTGCGATCGTGGTATGAAGAAGCCAAGCAAGTCGAACAATTTCAAAAGCTGCGACTGCTAGTTGTACATTCGACCGAAGAGTATCTTAATTTAAGTATTCATCAATCTCCGTTTAATGTTGGGTTGTCTATCCATCTTCCAGAATTTGACATCAACCAAATTAAAGAACTTGCTCAACGCCACGGCTTTAATTGGCAGATCGACAATCATGCCAACGATTTGATGGCTCTTGTTGGGGGGCATCCGTACCTCATTCGGCTTGCTCTCTATCATCTCTGCCAAGAGGAAGTATCGCTGGGACAGCTCCTAAACGAGGCTGCAACACCTAGCGGCATTTATCAAGCTCATCTCAGTGAAATGTTTAATCAGTTGAGAAGTCAGCCTGATTTGTTGTCGGCTGTGAGCCAGATTATTGCAACCGATGGCAATGTCTATTTTGAGACTGATATTATCTACAAACTAGAGAATTTAGGTATTGTCAAGCGAGTGGGCGATCGCATTATCATGCGAAATAATCTCTATCGAATTTATCTAGAAGCTCAACTATTTAATCTCGAACATCATCAAATGCCGATCGCCGCAGCTCGTCCTGACTTTGCTCTAGGGCAGCGAGTCAAATTAGAAGACGGTCGATTTGCCTATGTAGTCGGGTTAGCGATCGACCCAACGGCTCACAGTTGGGAGTATTGTGTTCTCCCAATTGTCAATATCGATGACTACGACGAAATGATCTGGTGTAGTGCGGAAGAACTCAGCATACCCGAAGTTAGCACGAGCTAGACGTATGCTACAAATAGTTTGCAAACGCATAGATCCCCGTGTGGGGAATGTAAATGCAAAGTGTGCTAATCCAAAACCGTGTATATCAAGTTTATAGCGGTATGTGCTTGACTCAAGCACATACCGCTATATAGGGCTATGTAAAAAGAGCGGAAGAGTGGAATCAGCCTTGCATCACACGACTGAATCAACCAAAAAATTCAGACTCGTCAACACAGGTGCAGTGCCAAGCCCATTTTCAACCTTGGCTAATAGTCCGCCGCCGCTGCCGAGACCATTGCTTCCACCTAAAAGAGCAGAACCATCTGCATCGACAAACAGTTTGCCGCTTTCTTGGCTGTAGATTAGACGAGCTGGATTTAGAAGACTAGCGCCTTCTGATGCTTCAGCATCCGTTGCTACGGTTCTCAAGCTATCTGCTCCTAGCACCCCACCGACCACCGTACCCACTAAGCCGAGCAAACTGCCTACGGTATCTTGAGCCAATACGATCACATCTTGTGCTGCATCAAAGTCAGAGATGATATCGCCATCTAAGTTTGTCAGCGCGAAGATGTCGCGTCCCGCACCGCCAATCAATGTATCTAAGCCACTACCACCAACAAGCGTGTCGTCGCCCCCTCCGCCGATCAGCACATCGTCGCCAAGACCACCATTCAAGATATTATTTCCGCTATTTCCGGTGATGGTGTTTGCTAGATCATTTCCGGTACCAACGAGGTCACTCTCACCCAGCAATTCGAGGTTTTCAACATTGT
>DBGGTD010000493.1:0-2878 GCA_051162585.1 Elainellaceae cyanobacterium | reverse complement strand
GGTTCACGCTCGGTCAGCATATACAGGAAGTTGGCTGAATAATTTAAGTCATCACGCGGTTGAATGGGGTCGTTTCCTTTGCGAATGAGCTGAAACGCTGCCACCATAGTCGGAATCTTCGCCAAAAGCCGGACAACTGCGGCTCGAATGTATGCCGGATCATCGAGAGCACGGCGAGAATAAAACAACCCTAACGCTGCGGCTGATGCTTGTAGTGCATCCATTGGGTGACCGCTTTCTGGGAAGCATTTCATCATGTCCCGAATGCGAAACTTTAGCCGTCGATGATACCGAATTTCGTGTTCAAATAACGTGAGTTCTTCTTTGGTAGGCAAGTGCCCCCATATCAATAAATAAGCAGTTTCCAAAAAACTACTGTGGTTCGCCAGTTCTTCAATCCGGATACCCCGATATTCTAAAACCCCTTGCTGTCCATCGACATAGCTAATGCTGGACTCTTTAGCGGGAATATTTTCTAGACCTGGACGATATTCACAAACTGTCATGGCTTCACCATTAGCCCACATCGGATACTTGCGCTTAAATACCAACGACCAACAGTCTCTGGTTGAAACATGCGTCAATCGTAAAAGCAGCCTTTAAATTAGCTTCCATTCCGAAGCTATAATCTTCTCACAGAATTTTTTCTAAATACTGTACTAGCACTTTACCATGACGATTCTGAGTTGATTCTGTGAGATATGTGACCTAACTTCTTAAGAGGATTTTGCTGAATCATTTTGGTGTCTAACCCTGATTTAAAGCCTTATGTCAAAACGACATTAACTCACAGCAGAAACCGAGGCGGAGTTAGCCAAAACAGACGACTTCGCCCGATAGGTGAACCGTCGGCAGGAAGATTCATGGCGATGATTCCTGCCTTTTTTAGAACCATCTGGTTACGAGCACTACCCCAGGCTAAAATTTCTGCCCAGTTTGATAAATCAGGCTGATGCCCAACAAGGGCAAGGCAATTTGTATCAGGCGATCGCCATTGAGCCAGCCAAACCAACCAACTCTTGACATCGCCATCGGGTGAAAGATCGCCAGAGATCTCGATGCGTGATGCGAGATTTGCCTCTTTGAGAATATCGGCAGTTTGTCGGGCGCGAACCAATGGGCTAGTCAAAATTAGGTCAAAGCTAATCTGAAGCTCATGGAGCCGTTGGGCAACTTTACGGGTTTTGCGATCGCCCTCATCGGTGAGTGGGCGTTCATCGTCATGAGCATAGGTTCCCCGCTCAGCCGCAATGCCGTGACGAATCAAATAAACGTCTGTTTTCACACTCGATTCCTTCGCAAATACCTATGCTGTGCGAATCAGACTATCTTCAGGATCAACCAGCCGGAGCAGCTTTTGCTTAATCTGGGCATCAAAAACTTCCCATTTGGTTTTGGTATATTCAGCATTTTCGTTAAAGCCAGACAGGAAACCCATCGGGATTTCGAAGCCACCGGCCATCGCTCTCCCTCCACCGAAGAAACGCCCTTGGGTATCTTGCCCAAATGCTTCTTTGATAAATTCGTCTGGGTCGAGAGTTAATTTATTGGTTCGCAGCGACCCGATCACAAATTCGAGTTCTTCGTCTTCATCGTGCACAATACCGTATACAACAGCCGTATGAACGTTTTCTTCAGTGACGAGAAAATCAGCCGCTTGAGGAATTGCGTCGCGATCATCATAACGAAGGTAACCGACACCAGCGATTGAAAAATTATTTTGAAGAATGCGATTACGGAGCGATCGCTCAATGACGTCCATGACTCGCTTTGAGCGAGATGCCTGCAGGACAGCACTCAATAGCTGAGCGTCATAAAATCGGCTCAGATATCCTGCTGCGACAAAATCTTCCTCTTGCGCCTGCATCAATCGATTGGTATCAGACCGCAAACCATGCATCAGGGCAGTTGCACACTTTACATGCTCACCATCGCTGCTGTCTAACTTGAGGAGGCCCGCCTGTAAATATTGAGTGAAAATTGTTGTTGTGGCACGAGTTTGAGAGCGAATGTCTGTAAACTCAGCATCTAAATCACCTTGGGAGGTATGGTGGTCGATGACAACCGTAATCGGAATCTTGGCTCGCTGAACTGCCGAAAGCAGTTGAGTGGTTGTTCCTTGATTGTCGATGAAGACGCTTCCTTGGTAAACCGACAGATCACGCTCTTTGAAGGATTGAGGAGCCCATCGTTTAACGGGTAGCCCCGTCAGCTTCACTAAAGCGATGTTTTCTTGGTGGCTGAGCGTTCCGGCATACACAATATCGCAGCGGATATCGAACTGTTGAGCAATGAGCCGATATGCCCATGCACACGAAAGCGCATCTGGGTCAGGGAAATCTTGCAAAACGACCATTTGGCGATCGCCCCGGTGACGTTCCAGAACTTGGCGAAGCTCTTTAATCTTCTGCTCTGTCAAACGATGACCGGGCGGTGATTGAAATCCATTTTCAGAATGAGGGGCTACATGCTCTGGCTTTCGAGTTTTGTCTCGCGATTGCCTAGACGAGGAACTTGTTGCAACCGAATCCGCCACGTCCTCTGGTGAATGAATAGGATGCTGTTTCTCGACAGATGTCTGTGATCGAGATTGAGTAGGCATACACTAACTATAACGTTTAAGGGCTGAGCATCGAACTCGTAAATTCAGATGCCCTATTTATCTAAGTTAATTTTCTGGATTTTTAGCGAACTCACTAAAATTACATCAGCAGAAATAACGTAGACATGAGTCGGGGATACTCTTCTATAGTTACAGAAATAGAGAGAAACTCCCCCCATCAATTGGCGGATTTATTCAAAATTTGCCCCAACGCCAGACCGTAAGCGCACTATTTGAAAGTGCATCGGTGAGAAATGCGCCTAATGACGACAATAC
>DBGGTD010000492.1:0-9920 GCA_051162585.1 Elainellaceae cyanobacterium | reverse complement strand
ATGCCGCGCACCGTAAAGTATTGACAGGCGAGGAAGGTGTTTCCAGCCGAGAGCAGCCCAAACGCTTGAAGCTGGAGCTGTTTCCAGCGTCGCTTCAACGCATTCGTGTCAGCAAAGATCATGGTTTCAGTAAAGGGCGATCGCATCGGGTAACTAAAGAGGCGATCGCCAAACAGTTCAGCCTCGACCTGATTGGACACCGTTTTGAAGGCATCAATGTGTGCCCGTTCTTGCGAAGATTCTAAATCAAGCATGTCGCAAATTTGCCGAAACCCTTCCTGACCATAGAGTCCAGCGGCACTTGTTTGATTGAAATAAATGGTCGCAATTTCGGCAGAAATAATTTGAGAATAGTAGGCAACCCAGTAGAGATGATTCAAGACAAGCCGCTGTGCAGGGCTAGCTTGCTCCCAGAGCGGAGTGCCATAGAGGAGAGAAAATTCTTCTGGATTCCAATAGTCGTGCCTACAGTCAGCATAGTTGAATGCCTGTGCCGCTTGATCAAGCAGTTGTGTATGGTCTTGCTGTTGATTACGCCGGTAGTTGATGTCTAGCTTTCGGCACAGCAATGGATTCTCAACGAGCGTATTGGTCTGAGGGTCATGAAACATAGTCAGTACACCGTTAGGCGCATTGGTGGGCTGCAAGAGGTTGAAAGACATTGAGCTGGTCAAGGCGTTGGGCGATCGCCCGTCCTTCTCCTTTTTGAATTAGAGAACGAAGCAGGCGTAAGCGTCCACCACTGTGGGTTTCAGCATCCAGTTCGCTGAGAATCTGAATCCGCTGAATGCGAGATAGATGTCCTTTAACCTGGGCGATCGCCTCGACTATTGCTTGCGGTCCAACCTGCACCATCTGCAAAAACTGAACCAGGACATCCACAATGTCAACACGACTGCTATTCGTTAAATGGCATTGGTTAAACAGGGTGACTCCGGTTCCATGATGGCGAGACTCATCTCGAAGAAAGCCGTGAAACCGTTGGCGCAGTTCATGATTCAGGCAATCATTTGCTAAAAAGCGATAGTGAGTTAATCCCCATCCTTCTAACACTACTTGAATCACAAACACGAGCAATGCTTTATCGTTGCATTCCACAACCGTTGATAAAAGCTGAAGGAATGGATTAGCGATCGCATCGGGTTCGTGATCTAAAAATGGGCAAATTTGCGCGAAATGGGTCGTTTCCTCGGCAGCAAACAGCGTATAAAGCATCCGCTCCTCAAGAGTTTCAGCAAGCAGTGCCATACGTGACATATAGCCCATTCCAGCCTTCTCGATGCAGTAGGTTTCTTGTATCAATGCTTGACTCGCTCGATACAGAATAGCGTGCTGCTCGGCTGGGGTCGCGTCCTGAAAAATCTGAACCCGATCAAGCCCAAAGTAGGTAGCATCCCAATAGGGTGATTGCGTTTCAGCAGCGATCGCGCGAGTTGGCTCCACCGATAGCATCGGCGCCAATCCAAATCTCCGATCGTCTTGATTGGAGACTGGTTTGCTCAGTGTGGATGCTAAGATGCGGTGGATTGGGTCGGTTGACGGTGCATGACGCATCTCAAATCCTGCGATGCGGTGGTGTTGGTTCATCTGCTCTCCTGAAGAAATACGCGACGATACACCCGATTTAAGATGCGAATCTGCCAGTCTCGCGGCACAAGCCGAATAAACAAATGGGCGATCGCCGCATCCTGCCCCACTCGAACCCGCAGTTGGTGTTTCTTTCTTTCTGCTAGATTGGCGGCTGTTCGAGCGACGTAAGGCGTATTATTGGTAGCTCTCAGGCTCAGCCGCTCTTTCAACCGATGATAGCTCTTGGTCTGACTGCGATAGGGGGCTGCGCTTCCGTTTGCCCACTTTGCCCCTTGACCAAAGTTTGTCTTGCTGGCTCCTGGCTCAATCAGCGAGACATGAACACCGTGGGGTTTTAATTCGTAGTGCAGGCTTTCAGCAAGTCCTTCTACCGCAAATTTACTGGCACAATAGGCCGATGTGAGCGGAAAGCCCATATAGCCAAACGTCGATGAGACAAAGATGACAGCCCCCTGCGATGCCCGCAAATCCGGCAGGAGCGATCGCGTCAGAAATGCGGCCCCAAAGAAATTGACTTTCATTTGATAGCAAAGCTGTGTCTCACTCAGGTCTTCTAATGCACCAAAGACGCGATCGCCTGCATTGTTGACCAAGCAATCCAACCGTCCATGTTGGCGCACTACTTCAACAACTACATCGCGCTGATCGGCACTGGTGACATCTAGAGATACGATAGAAAGGCGATCGCCATAGTGATGAATAGGCTCTGCCAAAAGTCCTTGGCGCTCCTCTGCGTTTCGCATGGTTGCAATCACAAACCATCCGCGCCGCAAAAATTCATCGACCATGCCGCGTCCAAACCCTGACGAGCAGCCCGTGATCAAAACTGTTTTCATAGTCTCCTACTATCCTCACACGCTGAACCTAGGCCCAATCCTTCACTCTAGCTTCCTTGCTTCTCCCACGTTCCCCATCTCAACGCTGGCTGCCGTTCTACGTGTTCAACAAATTGAAGAATCGAGCGGTCGGCCTTCGTTGGAGTTTTTAGACTGAATCGAATGGTTTGAAAAATCCGAGTATCTCCTGTTGCAAAGTAGTTGCCTACCCGCTTTGTCAGCCAGAGAACTGCCCGGTTCAACAGCCATCCATGCAATCCTGACCGGTTGGGAGTAATCAGGAGAGTTTGCCCTTCAGTTTTGCCACCTTCCAGCATTCGCAGCGCAAACATAATATAAAAATGAAAGCCATCCGGTCCAAGGGTGACTGTTCCAGTACTGCCATACCAGTAGCACATCCGGTAAGTAATTTCGTTTTGGTAGAACGGGCGAATCAGCCTTACAAAACGAGAAGCATCTCCCCCGCGAGTCGTGTTGCTAAACGTAATCGCGTTCCTAAATTCTTGCGCAGCAAACTCGATTTTAGCTGGAAAGTTGTGTACCGTATTGAAATGATTGGCATCGATGGCATTAATCATCACAACATTAGGATGGCAATTCTTTTCAAACCGAGAGCCAAACGCCACATCACACTCCTTTCCGTCAAGGTCTGGTACAAACGGCGGGGGGTGCGTGGGTCTATCTCCTGTCCACACCCAAACCATGCCGTACTGCTCAGCCGTTGGAAACACTGCCTGACGGACACATGGGGGGTTGTCTAAACACGGAGCATCAACGCAGCGCCCGGTTGCATCAAACATCCAGTTGTGGAAAAAACATCGGAGGCGATCGCCTGCAACTGTTCCCTCTGCGAGATGAGCCCCCATGTGAGGGCAGTAGGCATCCATCGCCACAGCATCTTCCTTTGATGTTCGATAGAGGGCTAAATCGCGCCCCATGATTGTCACAGGTTTCACAGAGTTGGGTTTAAGCTGATGCGATGGAATTGCCCAATACCAGCCTTCCACAAATGAAGACGGATTATTAAAAAGTTGAGACGAGGGCGAGGGCGGATGCACGGTGCAAGAATCCATAGTATTGCCAAGGATGCATGGGTCTAACCTAGATATAAACAATCTTTAAACCGCCATTTCATGGGACGAAGACAGCATTGGGAGAGGATTAGATGATCCTCCACCTGTTCCCGAATCACGAGAATGAGTCAACGGTGGAGGAGATAGCGATGAGGATGACGTTCCAAACCACATGCGCTTGCCTGCGCGAGTTAAGTTTTGCTCACAAATTTCTGCAATACAGACCAACTCGTCACCCTGTAAATGCCCTGGGTTTTTTTGCTCAAAAAACCGAATGTGAGGGTCTGTCTTACGTTCTTCAGGAATACCTTGAAGCATCCCTTTTAGCCGCTGGGGATTGGGAAAGCGAACAATTTCTTCCGCTTTATGATAGAGCTTTCCAAACTGCTTGCCAGCCAGAAACGTCATGATCGCATCCACATCGGGAGGAGTCGGACTGTCATATCGAGGATAGAATGTCCGCCAAAAGATTGGCAGAAACCGATAGGTGCGATATCCCGACGAAATTAGCAACCAGTAAAACTTGCCGTTGGGATAGTGCTGACGGAGGTGTTTCACGGCTGAAATCCAGCTTCGAGCTAGGGCAGGGCTCGACCATGCGCTGGGGTCCATCACGGTATCTCCCGAATAGATTACGCTGATAGGTTTTCCTTGAAATTTGGTTTCGTAGATGCGGAGGGTGGAAAATCCTTTGAGTTCATCCGAATGCTGATCTCGAAGTAATAGAACCCAATTCTTTTGAGTAAGGTCAGCTTCGAAGACATCGAGATCAACTCCATCGAAGTGCCGATTTAGGAGTGCAATCATCGATTGGCGATCGCCCGCCGTTAGATGAGTCGTGGGAACGAATTGACTGTGCATAGCGTCAAGTCCATTTAAGTTGGAAACTGTCCATTCATTGTCACTGACCTGGACAGTGCATCATCATTGCGATCGCTGTATGATCAAACGTCACAACAGCTACATTCAGATATGTTCAGCATACTGAAATGTCTCATTAACGGTTGTGATATCTGTCCACCTTAGGAACTGTCCTCCAGACCGTCCAAGAATTCGGTAGACTCATATCTATCTAGCGTTTTCTCGCACCTAAAGCTCTAAATGTGGAGTTTGATTAGAGTGAGGTTAGGGCGATCGCAACTTTGTCCACCTCTATAGTCCCAACCACCTCACGGTTTAAATCCCGTCCTAAGTTGTAAATTGTAGATGCCAACAGGCGCCCCAAGAGGCGCACAAGAGGCGGAAAAACTTAGGCACCTTACGGTAAGGTTTTTAACAACTGCTTATCATGAGGTAAAGGACACCCCCTCTCATTATTATGCTTACGCTGATTAAAGATATTGCAGCTAGTGTTGCGCCTCGGTTAATCGAAATTCGTCGTCACATCCATAGCCATCCAGAACTGAGCGGTCAAGAGTATAAGACTGCCGCCTACGTCGCGGGTGTCTTATCAACATGCGGCTTGCAGGTCGAAGAACTCGTCGGTAAAACGGGTGTGGTCGGAGAGTTACGATCTACTGGAAACGATCCTCGGATGCTGGCAATTCGAGCTGATATGGATGCGTTGCCCATCAAGGAATTGGCTGATGTAGAATTCGCATCCCGTCAAGTCGGCATTATGCATGCCTGTGGTCACGATGTGCACACCACAATTGGACTCGGGACTGCGATGGTGTTGTCTCAACTTGGAGATGTAATTCCCGGAAACGTCAGATTTCTCTTCCAGCCTGCTGAGGAAACCGCCCAAGGTGCGGGGTGGATGATTCGAGACAGCGTAATGGAGGGAGTATCTGCCATTTTCTCGCTGCATACGTTTCCGACCATTCCAGGTGGGTCAGTCGGAATTCGCTATGGAGCGCTGACGGCAGCAGCCGATGATTTAGAACTTAGGATTATTGGTGAATCAGGACATGGAGCCCGACCCCACGAGGCCATAGACGCTATCTGGATTGCCTCTCAGATTGTGACAACGCTCCAACAAGCAATCAGCCGGACGCACAACCCGTTGCGCCCTGTGGTGTTGACGTTTGGGCAAATCAATGGCGGACGTGCTCCCAACGTGATTGCTGACTATGTGAAACTGCTCGGCACCGTGCGATCGCTCCATCCCGAAACCCGCGAAAATCTTCCCGACTGGATTGAGAAAATCGTCGCCAACGTGTGTCAATCTTACGGCGCTCAGTATGAGATTCATTATCGTCGAGGGGTGCCATCCGTCCTCAACGATCATTTCTTGACTCAAATTACTGAATCTGCGGCAGAAGAGGCGTGGGGGAGCGATCGTATCCAAATCTTGCAAGAACCATCGCTCGGAGCAGAAGATTTTGCCCTATACCTCGAACATGCTCCCGGTACGATGTTTCGTTTAGGCGTTGCTAACCCCAATCAAACGAATTATCCCTTGCATCATCCCAAGTTTTACGTCGACGAATCCGCAATTGTTACAGGAGTCGTCACGATGGCATATGCAGCCTATAAATACTGGCAGATGCATTAAGAACGCTGGAGGAGGGAAATTGCGTCTTTATCCCCTCACTCCCTGACCGCTCTTGCTCGCTACTAGGTCTTGTTTGACGATTACTAAGCAGTTTCGCCCATCGTGCGATCGCTCATACGATACCTTATCAGCGAGTCGTCTGAGTAGAAACCATCCGTATCCCCCGAGCCGACGTGTTCCTGGTTCAGGTTCTTCGATGGCATTAGGGTCAAACGGTTTCCCATGATCCCATATGCGAATTTCGATGCGGTCATCCCATAGAGCCAGATCGATATCGATCCGGGTATCTTTCGGCAATTCGTGGTGAGCATGGCGCACGGCATTAGTAAACCCTTCAGCCAAGGCCAAATTTAACGGGTAAAGCTGATTTTTTAGCCAAAGCAGCCTTGAACCGCGCTCAAGACAAAATTGCCTAAACCACTCTTGGACATAGTTCAAAACAGTCAATTCGCTTTTGACTGTCAAATGGTCCCGCTGAAACATAGTCGCTCCTATGCGGTGCCTAAGTATTTTATCCGATCAGCATCACGATACCAATCGCTCGTTATAGGGTTATCAGTTAGCTAATAACTAGTCGAGAGTTTCAGGAGGCTCTATCGATATTGTGCAACGTTATGGCATCCGTGCACAACGTTTCCTGAAAAGAAAGATAGCAAAGAATGAAGGCAGAATCTAGCGTAGTCAGCGCCATCCTTTTGGATTGGATGCTCTAGAGGGCCAGCGATTATAGACGCTTGCGGCTTCTCGCAGAGCCCCGCCCTTCCATGGGAATGTCTGTCAGCAAATCATCCCTGGATTCGATAAATACTTACTACTGCGTCGCTTCAGCCATTTGAGTTGTCCTTAACGCACACTTCACTTACTATGGCCCTACGGGCTCAGGTTTGTGTGTAGAGCCCCCGCGGCGCGGGGGCTCTACACACGTTCAATATGCTAACGCGAGAGCGTACGGCTATATAAAGTGTGATTGATTATAATAATGCCTAAACTAAATCATGCTGATCGCCATGCCCTAGATGGCTTGATGGCTGTTGAGCCTATCTGGATTGAATTGGGCAACGCTCAGGAAACAATTGGGCTTGACGACTACACTCTGCTACACGCAGGGCCACCGATCCAACCTGGAGATGCGATCGCCCCTCCCCTCTATCATTCTGCAATCCTGGCAATTCTGTTTGAAAATTGGGCAACAACTGCTGAGCAAGCAGCCCATCTGATCGCGTCAGAACAAATTCAACTACTGCCTGCTCAAGATTGGTCAGTGATGACTCCATTAGCCTCGGTGGTATCTCCATCTATGGTGTTACAGATCATTGGCGATCGCCATCATCCTGAGCATCGTGCATACAGCCCCCTCAACGGTGGCTCACCTCCAGCATTGCGATTTGGCACGCTAGATTTGACAATCGTCGATCGGTTGCGATGGCTGCATGGTTACTTAGCCCCTGCACTTAAGGCAGTGTTGCATACGCCCATTGATCTCATCCCCATCGCCGATTATGCGTTAGCCTCCGGAAATGAGTGTCATGGGATGACTGCCGCGGGCACCGAAGTATTATGCAAAAGGCTTCAGTCTATGAATCTTGCCGCCGACGCGCTGACATTTATCCAAGCGTCACCGACTTTCTTTCTCAATTTGTGGATGGGAGCTTGCAAATGCATGTTAAACGCCGCGTCTGGCAGCAAGGGCAGTAGCCTGATTACCAGTATGGCAGGCAACGGGCGGGAGTTTGGTATCACCCTCAGCGCCAATCCAGATCGCTGGATTACGGCACCCGCGTTCCCTCCCCAACAGCAATTAGATGATTCGATGTTTCCAGAGCAGTATTGCGGAGCAATTGGGGATAGTGCAGTGATTGATGCGCTTGGGTTGGGGGGGATGGCATTGTCATATGCTCCTCAATTCGTGGCTGACCTACAGGCGATCGCCCCCTCCAACTTTAAGCAACTGCCCCATTACCTGCTTGCCGCCGAGCATCCCAGCTTTGTCGCCTCTCGTCTTCGCGTCGGATTAACGGCAGCAGCAGTACAAGACATGAGAATGACACCTCTGATCAATCTAGCAATTTTGGATCAACAAGGAATCAACGGCATGGTAGGCAAAGGAATCTATCGTCCACCTTTGACTCTGTTTGAACGGGCGATCGCAGAGATATAGCAATTTGCAATTGCGTCAAGTACAGAAATGGTGGTGTGGGGCGCGGCGCGCCCCACACCACCGTACTTAGCCCAAGCGCACACCGCTATAGATGCCTAGACATCTATT
The DNA here is from genome assembly GCA_051162585.1 of Elainellaceae cyanobacterium. GTDB lineage: Bacteria > Cyanobacteriota > Cyanobacteriia > CAZCXK01 > CAZCXK01 > DBGGTD01. The sequence continues at coordinate 1,658 of DBGGTD010000492.1, read as the reverse complement.
TGACTTGAAACCGTTTGATGGGCGTGCGCTTGAATGGCATCAGCCAACTTCTCAGCCGCCAAGCTCAGAGAATGCTGGCGACGAGTCACAAGTGCGACTTTGTGAGTGAGGGGTTGACCTGGCAACTTACGAATTACGAGCTTACCGTCTAATACGTCGTGCTGAACCTGAGAAAGGGGTAGAAACGTAATGCCAAAATTAGACAAGACGAGTTGCCGGAGAGACTGAAAGCCACTAACCTCAGCTACCGCTTTGATGGGATGATGGTGGGTACAGTACAACTCTTCGATAATATAGCGAATACCAAAATCAACTCGCTGTCGCGGCAAGACAATCGATTGGTGGCTCAAATCGCCCCAGGTGATGGCATCGAGCGCAGCTAATGGATGGGTAGTAGCGGCCACTAAGACCAGCGGTTCTTCATAGAGGACGTCAACATTGAATGTTTCCATGGGGACGGGGAGCGACAGCACCGCTAAATCGATGGTGTGTTGCTCTAGCCCTTCAATCAGCTCATTGGGATAATCTTCTATGATACGCACCGCTACGCCTGGATATTGGGTGCAATATTGGGGTAAGAGACTAGACAAACACCGGTGAGCTGCCGACGGCGTCAACCCCAGCGTAATACTACCTGTCACAATCTGAGATGTCTGAGATACAGCTTTCATCCCCTCTGCAATTATCCGCAAACTGTCTCGAGCATGATGAATAAACGTTTCACCCGCCTCAGTTAATGACACCCTGCCCGATTTTCGATGCAGTAGCTTAACGCCAACAAACCGCTCTAGCCGCTGTACTTGCTGGCTAATGGTGGGCTGAGAAAGATGCAGAGATGCTGCTGCATCCGTAAAACTGCCGCGCTCTGCTACTTCTATAAACGCGATTAGGGCAGACATCTCTAGCTGACTCAGCTCAAATCGATTCATGCGATCGCCCGTAAGAGGGTTACAAATACCCTATTCTTGCATGATTAGAGAAGCTTTCGAATTTACGCGAACCCTCCTAACCGGCAACAGCAAGATCTCGGAGCAGTCGGCGATTGGGTTGAATCAACTGCCCTGCTCGGACGACCCAGGCGGGGCTTAGCATTTGATCCGCGATCAGCTGCTCGCCCATCGCATCCTTGCAAGCCCAAGGACGCTCGCTATAGTCTAGAACCGTGATATCGGCGCGGGAGCCAACTTTCAACGTACCAATGTCTGATTCCGCTTGCAGAACTCTAGCGGGATGAAACGTAACCGCTGCGATCGCCTCCTGCAAATCCATCCCTAGAGCAATAAGCTTAGACAGGGCACCACATAAACTATAGTCTAGAGTAGCATCACTGTGAGGGGTCTTGAAATCGCCATGTACATCACTGCTAATGGTGTAAGGAAACAGGTGATGAGCTATCATTCGACGAGCAATTTCAAAGCTAAAGTTGATGCCATGCCCTAAATCTAGCCGAACACCTTCTTCAACCGCTTTGACTAGAGCAGGTGACGGAGACGGGCGATCGCCCATCAACCCATCGGGGCGGCAGCTATAGCAGTGTGCTAAGAGATCGCCTGACTTGAGATAGGGCAAGACGCAATCGATGACCTGACCAGGATGGGGACGATTCTCTTCAACAACAGCAAACAGTTCTCCAGTATGCACATACAGAGGAATGTGGG
>DBGGTD010000491.1:0-9354 GCA_051162585.1 Elainellaceae cyanobacterium | reverse complement strand
CTCGCGTTAGGACGTTAAACATGTGTAGAGCCCCCGCGGCGCGGGGGCTCTACACACAAACCTAAGTCCTACGGACTTAGGTTTGACTAGGCTTAATTGCAAGAGAATTTGTGAAATATTGATGCTTCTCTGGATCTAGAAAAATATTCTAACCCAAGCAGGATAGCCAATCAGGGATATCTTGCTTAGGTTAACGCTAGGGGCAATCCACACAATTAAAACAAATCTAAGTCGGTCACTGCTCCGACGCTACTTGAGGCAACTAGCTTGGCATATTTTCCTAGTACGCCGCGGGTGTAACGCGGCTGAGGCGGGTGCCAATTAGCCCGACGCTGTGCCAGTTCTTCCTCAGAAACGTGTAGATGCAGTAAACGCTGATCTGCATCGATGGTAATCGTATCTCCTTCATTGACGAGGGCGATCGCTCCCCCCACTGCGGCTTCTGGGGCAACGTGACCCACTACCATTCCATAGGTGCCGCCAGAGAAGCGACCATCGGTAATCAGTCCGACAGTGTCTCCTAAACCAGCGCCGATGATGGCAGACGTGGGGGCGAGCATTTCTCTCATGCCAGGTCCACCTTTAGGGCCTTCGTAGCGAACGACAATCACATCCCCTGCCTGGATTTTGCCCGCCAAAATCGTGGTTAAACAGGCTTCTTCCGATTCAAACACTCGGGCAGGTCCAGTAATCTTGCGATTTTTGATGCCCGTGAGCTTCGCGACCGCGCCTTCAGTTGCCAAATTTCCCTTTAAAATTCCTAGGTGACCTTGCGGATACATAGGAGTATGCCAAGGGCGGATGACATCTTGATTGGGGTTTGGTTCAGACGGGATATTTGCTAACAAATCACCGATGGTTTGTCCGGTGATCGTGAGTGCATCCCCGTGCAATAGATCATGGTCGAGCAGCATCTTCATCACCTGCGGAATACCCCCTGCTTGGTGCAAGTCAGTTGCCACATATCGCCCAGATGGTTTGAGGTCGCACAACACGGGCACGCGATCTCGAATCGTTTCAAAGTCATCCAGGGTGAGCTTAACGCCGACAGCGTTGGCGATCGCCAGCAGGTGAAGCACAGCATTGGTTGATCCACCAACTGCCATAATCACTGCGATCGCATTTTCAAATGCCTTGCGCGTCAGAATTTGGCGCGGCAGTCGCTGATCTCGAATTGCCTCAACCAAGACGCGGGCAGACGTTTCGGCGCTTTCTGCTTTTTCGACATCCTCAGCCGCCATCGTCGATGAATACATGAGGCTCATGCCCATCGCTTCAAACGCAGATGACATGGTATTTGCTGTATACATGCCACCACATGACCCTGCCCCCGGACACGCACGCCGTTCGACTTCAACAAGCTCGGTGTCATCAATTTTGCCTGCACTATATTGCCCAACAGCTTCGAAGGCGCTGACAATCGTCAAATCTTGCCCATTGTAGTGACCGGGTTTGATGGTGCCACCATAGACAAAAATCGCAGGGATATTCATGCGGGCGATCGCAATCATGGCACCTGGCATATTTTTGTCACATCCGCCAATGGCTAACACGCCATCCATACTCTGCCCCGAACAGACCGTTTCGATCGAATCAGCAATAACCTCACGCGAGACAAGGGAATATTTCATTCCCTCTGTGCCCATCGAAATGCCATCACTAATCGTAATAGTGCCAAACAGTTGAGGCATTCCACTTGCCTCATGGATACCTGCCTCTGCTCGTTTTGCTAGATCATTTAAGCCTAGATTGCACGGAGTAATCGTACTATATCCGTTGGCAATGCCAATAATGGGTTTCGTAAAGTCTTGATCGTCGAACCCTACCGCTCGCAGCATGGCTCGATTTGGCGTACGCTGCACTCCTTGCGTAACCACTTGGCTTTTAAGATTCTCAGGCATCCTTTATTCCTACACGAATTCAGCTATCTAAACTCACCCAAAGATTCTCTCAGAATGACTACTGGTTTGGAGCGAACTTTATAAATGTCTTCGCAATCAACCGCGCCGCATCTAAATATAGCAATCCCAGATTGTGTGTAGAACCCCAGCGATGCGGGAGTTCTACACACGTTTGACATCCTAACGCAAGAGCGTAAGGCTATATATTGAGTCATTCAAAAGGAAGCGCCTTTAGGGTATTCTCAATAATGCTCTAAATAATTTCATGAATCCATAGCAGTCTCTTATCAAATTTCATAGTGATCCTCGATAGGCTTTATGGGGGGTAAAGGGGTAAAACCCGGTCGTGGAGCGTCGACTCACTCCACTTACGTGCCAAGAGATTAGTGAATATACAACCAATACGCTGATTGATTAAGAGATAGAATGCAGCCTATTACGTAATTCGAGGGATGCTCCGTCGATCTACGGATAAATTCGGGCATCCTAACACTAGAGAGTTAGATCTGATAGCGGCAAGAGTAGTGAGATAATCAGCCATGCATGTTGACGAACTGCTGAATAGTTACGCAGCAGGTTTACGTGACTTTCGAGGCTCAAACCTGAGCGGAATCAATTTGCGAGGCAAAACCCTCAAAGAAATTGACTTGCGTCGCGTTAACTTATTTGGAGCAGATCTGAGCGAAGCCGATTTAACCTCGGCAAATTTGAGAGAGGCAAATCTGCAACGAGCAAATCTCAACCAGACCGATTTAACTGACGCAAATCTAATTGGCGCAAACCTTTCGGATGCAACCCTGATCGGAGCAGAACTAACCAATGTTGGGTTGCGGGGTTCTAAATTGATTCGCACCAATCTGTATCGAGCTAACTTACCCGAAGCAAATCTCAGCGAAGCGATTTTAGATTATGCCAATCTTTGTGAGGCAAACCTCAATGAGGCAAGTCTCAATCGAGCCAAATTGACAGAAGCAAATTTGAGTCGAGCCATCTTAGATGCAGCAAATCTATCTAATGCGATTTTAAGTGCAGCGATTCTGGAAGGCGCAAATTTATCAAATGCATTGATGGATGGCGCAAGCTTAGAGGATGCGGATCTGCGCGGGGCTGATTTAAGTCGAGCTAAGCTCACGGGGGCGAACCTCATGAATGCCACGCTGAGCCAAGCCAATATCAGAAGCGGCAATCTGAGTTGGGTCTCGTTGAGAGGGGCGAATTTGCGAAAGGCAAATCTTTATCGAGCCAAGTTATGTTGGGCGAATCTTAGCGAAGCAGATTTAACAGAAGCGGTGCTTATCAGTGCCAATATCAACCAGACTAATTTTCAAAAAGCAATTTTGTTGGGTACGCTGATGCCCGATGGCTCAGCTAACTCAAATATCTGGGGCGCTTAAATGAGCCGTTGGACAGCAGTATTTGACGCAATTATATGCGATTAAAAAAAAGGATTGGGCGATCGCCCAATCCTTGATTCAGAAGAAAATAGACTAAAACCCAGTCAGATGACTAGTCGCCTTATTTATTGTCTGTCTCCGAGAATTCAGCATCAATGACATCATCACCACCACCCGACGATGAATCTGCACCTTCATCAGGAGCGGCTTCACCTGGAGCACCTGCTCCTGCACCGCCTGCACCTGCAGGAGCACCTTGCTGTTGATACAGATTGCTGCTGACACTGTAGAAGGCTTGTTGAAGCTCAGTTGTGAGACTCTTGATTGTGTCGTAGTTTTCGGTGTTGACAGCCTCACGCAGGTCTTTGATCAGGCCTTCGATCTTCGCCTTGTCATCAGCAGGTACTTTATCTCCGAGTTCACTAAGCTGCTTCTCAGTTTGGTATGCAAGAGAGTCAGCCTGATTTCTTAGATCAATTTTCTCACGACGCTCTTGGTCTGCTGAAGCATTGGCTTCAGCTTCGTTTACCATACGCTCCACTTCAGTTTGAGGGAGTGTCGAAGCGCCGGTGATGCTAATAGACTGCTCTTTCCCTGTGCCTTTATCGGCTGCTCTCACATTGAGAATACCATTGGCATCAATGTCAAAGGTCACTTCAATTTGAGGCACACCTCGGGGTGCAGGTGGAATTCCATCTAGGCGGAACGTTCCAAGACTCTTGTTGTCATTCGACATCTCCCGCTCGCCTTGCAGCACGTGAATCTCCACGTTGGTTTGGCCGTCAGCTGCCGTTGAGAAGACCTCAGACTTTTTCGTTGGAATCGTGGTATTGCGGGGAATAATCTTCGTCATCACGCCACCCAAGGTTTCAACACCCAGAGATAGCGGAGTGACATCAAGCAGCAGAATATCTTTAACCTCTCCTGCTAAGACACCTGCTTGAATTGCAGCACCAACAGCGACCACTTCATCGGGGTTAACCGACTGATTTGGGGACTTGTCTAACACTCGCTTAACAAGTTCTTGCACCGCAGGAATTCGAGTAGAACCCCCAACCATGACGACCTCGTCAATCGCTCCCTTATCAAGTTTGGCATCGCGGAGCGCATTCTCAACCGGAACCCGGCACCGATCAATCAAATCAGCCACCAACTCTTCAAACTTGGCGCGAGTCAGCGTCATGTCGAGGTGCTTCGGACCATCTTGAGTTGCGGTAATAAAGGGCAGATTGACTTCAGCTTGCGTAACGCTGGAAAGCTCAATCTTGGCTTTTTCAGCAGCTTCGGTGAGACGTTGCAACGCTTGCTTATCTTTACGAAGCTCAATGCCTTCAGTCTTTTGGAACTCGGCTGCGAGGTAGTCTACGATCTTCTTATCAAAGTCGTCACCCCCTAGATGAGTGTCTCCAGAGGTTGCCAGCACCTCAAACACACCATCTCCAACCTCTAAGATTGACACGTCAAATGTACCACCCCCTAAGTCGAAGACGAGCACGGTTTCATTGCTCTTCTTATCGAGCCCATACGCAAGGGATGCGGCAGTTGGTTCGTTGATAATTCGCAGAACTTCAACACCCGCAATCTTACCTGCGTCTTTTGTTGCTTGACGCTGAGAGTCGTTGAAGTAGGCAGGAACGGTAATCACGGTTTGGGTCACCTGCTCACCCAAATATTTACTGGCATCTTCGACAAGCTTTCGAAGAACTTGAGCAGAAATTTCTTCGGGTGCAAACTGCTTACCTGCTTGAGGGCAGTCAAGCTTAACGTTGCCATTAACGTTGACCACACTGTAGGAAACTTCCGTTGCCTCGTGGGTCACTTCTTCAAATTTGCGTCCAATGAACCGCTTCACTGAATAGAAAGTGTTTTGGGGGTTCATAACGGCTTGACGCTTTGCAATCTGCCCAACAAGGCGATCGCCATTTTTTGCAAAGGCTACAACCGAGGGAGTCGTGCGGAAACCCTCTGCATTAGCAATGACGGTCGGCTTTCCACCTTCCATGACTGCCACGCACGAGTTTGTTGTACCTAAGTCAATTCCTACAACTTTTGCCATACTGATGCTCCGGTCTACTACAGATTAAAATGCTTCATTAACCAGGTTTAAGGGTCTGCACTTTTCCCCCGGGTCTAAACATAAATGGGGTCTCCATCTTATATACTGCTGACCTAGCTCTCTCTAATGAAGGGGGGGTTACCGAACAATCCCTTGGGCGGTTTCACGTTGACACCGCCGACCTATCGCAATTAGCCATGCAGACGCACTCAATATCTTCTGTATACAAAGCCCGTTCTCCTTCTCAGTTTAAGAAGGGATGGATTGTTTGAGATTGGGGTGAACCGTAACTGGAGAGTGGGATTTGCCGCCATTTGGCATGATTTGGCCAGATCTAGGCCGGATCTAGGCCCGATTAGAGCCAGATTAGGGCTGGAACAGAGCCAGATCTAGGTCAGATCAATCGTGTCATACCAATTCTCGATTTTGGATTGACGGCCACCAGCCTTGCAAGAGTTCTGGCCTATTCATGTGTAGCCTTACTTTGAAGAATTGGTGTCAGGCGAGGGAGATTGTTAGATGGGCGTGGCAGAATGGCGAAAGAGACATCAGGAGCGGTGCGATGAGTCAGGTTGTTGTAATCGGATGTGGCATTATTGGAGCCGCGATCGCCTATGAACTCAGCCAAATTGACGGACTAAGCGTGATGGTGCTCGACCGCCAGCCTCCTGCTCAAGCCTCAACGGGTGCAGCGTTGGGCGTGCTTATGGGAGCCATTAGCCAGAAAACAAAAGGACGAGCCTGGAGACTCCGAGATGCCAGCATTCGTCGGTATCAAACCTTGATTCCTGAGCTAGAAGCCCAAACAAGGCACACGATTCCGGTAAATCACGATGGCATTGTGTTAATTCAATTCGATGATGACGATGTCTCAAAGTGGGAACGAATTGTTGATTTGCGGCGATCGCACGGATGGAAACTGCATATTTGGGATGAGGTGAAACTGCGCGATCGCTGCCCACAGATTGGTGATGCGTTGGGCGATCGCACCATTGCTGGAGCTATTTATTCGCCAGATGATCTCCAGATTGAGCCCACCGCTCTCACTCATGGGCTACTCACCGCTGCCCAGCACAACGGTGCGACCGTGCGGTTTGATGCAGAGGTGAGAGGGTTGGAGGCGATCGCCATGTCAGACGGCTCAAAGACGTGTCATGCTGTCCAGGTTATGAATTCGGATCAGGTTGTGAATCCAGAGCACCCTGCACCAATGCATAACCCGTCAGCGGTTGAGAGCATCCCCAAGCCTGATTCAAGCCAAGATACGGCCTCGCTTCAGTCTATTGAATCGATTGACGCTGACTGGGTAATCGTGGCTGCCGGGTTGGGGTCTGCTCAGCTTTCTCAAACGGCTCACCCACCACTCGATCTTCGCCCTGTATTAGGGCAAGCAATGCGAGTCAGACTCGATTCCACCATTGGGCATGGCGGCTTTCATCCGGTGATGTCAGGCCATGATATCCATATCGTGCCGCTCAGATATCACGCCGACCCCAATCACTATTGGGTCGGCGCTACGGTCGAATTCCCGGATGACGCCGGATGCGTCGTTGCAGATCAGCAGCAGCTTGAAACGGTTTGGCATAGGGCGATCGCCCTATGCCCCGCGTTAGAAAACGCCACCATCCTAGAAACGTGGTCGGGATTGCGCCCCCGCCCGTGGAATCAATCCGCCCCTGTAATCGAACCGCTGGCGGGATATACCAACGTGATCCTCGCTACTGGGCATTATCGCAATGGCGTGCTTTTGGCTCCCGCAACGGCTCAACGAGTCGCTGAGATGATTAGAGGAAATTAAGGGGCGATCGCTATGACGCAATCCCGTCTTTGGCAGCCATAGACAACATCAAATCGATCACTCGGCACGAGTATCCCCACTCATTGTCATACCAAGACACAACCTTAAAGAAGTTGGAATTGAGTTCAATTCCGGCTCCGGCATCAAAAATGCTGGAATGCGGATCTCCATTAAAGTCAGTTGATGCAACGGGTTCGTCTGTATAGCCTAGAATTCCAGCTAAATCGCCCGTTGCAGCCGTTTTCATGGCATCGCAGATATCCTGATAGCGGGTCGCCTGCTCAGTTCTAAAGGTCAGATCGACAACTGAGACATTGGGGGTGGGCACTCGAAACGCCATGCCGGTGAGCTTTCCTTTGAGCTCAGGCAAAACCAATGTGACAGCTTTGGCAGCTCCTGTTGAGGCTGGAATGATGTTTTGTCCGGCTCCTCGCCCACCTCGCATGTCTTTTTTGCTGGGTCCATCAACTGTCGGCTGGGTTGCAGTCGTTGCGTGAACCGTTGTCATCAGCCCCTCTGCTAAGCCAAAGGTGTCATTAATTACTTTGGCGATCGGAGCCAAGCAATTGGTCGTACAGCTTGCATTTGAGACGACCACATCGGTGGAGGGATCAAACGCAGAATGGTTGACTCCCATTAATAAGGTCTTGACCTTATCGGGATCTTTGGTGGGTGCTGAAATCACAACCCGCTTTGCACCGGCCTTCACGTGATTTGATGCGCCGTCATAGGTAGTGAATAACCCTGTCGATTCGACGACATAATCGACTGAATACTTGCTCCATGGTAACTCTGCCGGATTCTTAACCGAAAAGCAGGGAATGAGCTTTCCATTGACGACAATGCCGCCATCTTGAGCTTCAACCGTTCCCTTAAAACGTCCGTGGGTTGAATCGTATTTCAGCAAATATGCCAGATTTTCGGGGGGAACTAAGTCATTAATGCCAACAAATTCAATATTGGGATTGTCAATTCCTGCACGAAATACAAGTCGCCCGATGCGACCGAATCCATTGATACCTACCTTCACGGCAGCCATATGACTATCTCCTTACGGGTTAGCAACTTTGTCCTCAATCTGTCGTTTTGAAAACTCTAAGTTTCAAGCTAGAGGTAGTTTGCGTGTCGATCATCTGCACATTAATCCACACAGATGTTTGCCCCCAGTGTAAAGGACTGTTCGAAAAACCGTGGTTGTCTTACGGCTGTTTTAAGGATCAGACGCGGGTTGTTGAAAGATCTCACCGTGCTTAACCCCAGTGCATACCGCTATAATCAATGGCTGACGTTTTCTGATAACCCGGAGAATAATAGAGTTGATGTGACAGAAATGGGTGATCCAACTTCTTGATTGTGTCAATATCCAGGTGGCTAGTTGCTATTTTCAGCGATAGACAGGTGTGTCTAGGATGAATCCGGAAAATGTAGCAGATTTTCTGCGTCGATATGGCTTGGCAGGGATATTCTTTATCCTGGCAGCCATTAATTTGATTAACTATGTGGGTAACGGTAATGGCAATGGCTTAGCGCTGGCTATTCTCTTTGTCTGCTTGGGAACGCTGGCCGCGATTTTCTCAGATTTTCTCAAAGCGATTCTAGACGGTGTTTTAGATGCGTTTAAGCAGCCCATCACCGACTGGCTAATCAGCCAAATTGAAATCGGTTGGTGGAGTGTCACTGCTCGCTTTCAAAGCCGATATTATCAGTCTCTTATTACTGCCTGTCAGGGTTATCGTCCTCAAGGATTGACGCTGCAAGGTCCGACGTTGGCGCTCGATAAAATTTTTGTGCCGCTCGGCGTCGCAACTCAGGTAGTAGAGCAGGCATCGTCTGCGATGATTCAGCCGACGCGCACGGCTCATCAATCGACTATTTGGGATTTTTTGGCGCGTAGTTCAGATCAGCAGACGTATCGACGAATTGCCGTCATTGGCCCTCCCGGATCGGGCAAAACGACCCTTCTCGTTCATCTGGCGTTGACCTACGCCAAGAATGCCCAGCGTCGCCAGCATCGTCAAGCTCCTTGTTTGGTTCCAATTTTGCTCTCGTTGCGAGATGTGCGAGAGGCGATCGCGCGCGATCGCCCCAGTCTTCCTACGCTTATCAAACAGCAGCCCGCAATTCGTCAACTCGATCCCAAGCAGCGTTGGTTTGAAACTCGACTCACCCAGGGAAAATGTCTAGTGATGCTAGATGGCTTGGATG
>DBGGTD010000490.1:0-4262 GCA_051162585.1 Elainellaceae cyanobacterium | reverse complement strand
GGCGATCGCATTAACAAGTTCGCGGCTGTTTTGACATGTTGAGCGATCGCATTACGATGTTGGCTGCTGTTTTAGCATGTTGGGCGATCGCATTACGATGTTGGCTGCTGTTTTGGCATGTTGGGCGATCGCATTAACAAGTTCGCGGCTGTTTTGGCATGTTGAGCGATCGCATTAACAAGTTGACGGCTGTTTTGGCATGTTGGGCGATCGCATTACGATGTTCGCTGCTGTTTTGGTATGTTGGGCGATCGCATTACGATGTTGGCTGCTGTTTTACGATGTTGGCTGCTGTTTTGGCATGTTGGGCGATCGCCCCAATTAAAAGCCTGTAGCTTCCACTCGTCACGAATTGGGATAGGGCAGCGGCGTGTCTCCTAACAACACGAGAGCTTTCTGCAACGCCTCATAGCGACTCATCGATACGCCTTGGGGAGAAAGATAAGACATCAACTCTAGACGGTGTAGCCGTTCCTCAACGCCATCTTTTGCTCCCACGATGAAAACATCTCGTCGTTTATCATGAGCCTCTTTCACCATATTTTCGATGGCTAACGAAGCCGTGATGCCCAATCGGGGTACATCCGTGAGATCTAAAATCAGCACATTATATTTGCCGACAATCCCCAGCCGTTGGGAGATTGCCTTAGCTGCGCCAAAGCTCATCGGCCCCTCTAGATGAAACAACAGCCCCCGTCCGCGCGCCTGATCGAGTAGACGTTGCTCCTCGGCGCTTAGCAGGGGGCTATCATCACTGTGAACCATCACTTTCATGTTTGCCACCTGCACGTCGCTCAAGTGCTTCACCGTCAACAAATTAGCCACAAACACGCCGACTGCCACTGCGGTAATCAGATCGACAAATACCGTCAGCAGTAGCACGCCATACATCAGCCCAGTAGCTTTGAGAGAAAGGCGGTGGGCTCGCTTGAGAAAACTCCAGTCGATGATATCAATACCGACCTTGATCAAGATTCCTGCGAGTACCGCATGGGGGATGGTTTCCGTCAGGGGGCCAGCGCCCAGCACCACCAGCAGCAGAGCAGAGGCATGCACCATTCCTGAGATGGGGGTCCGCCCTCCCGATTTAACATTAATGACGGTCCGCATTGTGGCTCCGGCTCCGGGCAGCCCGCCAAAAAGCCCAGACACCAGGTTGCCAATTCCTTGACCAATCAGCTCCCGATCAGAATGGTGTTGAGTCTGCGTGATATTGTCTGCCACCAAAGAGGTCAGCAAAGAGTCGATCGCCCCCAACACCCCTAGCATAATCCCGTAGCCCAGCATCATTTTGAGTTGCCCCCAGGTAAAGGTGGGCAAATTGAGAGCCGGGAACCCGCTAGGAATATCGCCGATGCGAGGAATTGCTGCGGTGGGCAGCAGCATGACCGATAGAACTGTCCCCACTACGAGCGCCAGCAGCGGAGCGGGCACGATGCGATTGAGCCGCCTCGGCAACCCAAATACGATCGCCAGCGTGACAAGCCCCAACCCAGTCGCAAATGGGTTGGCGGTGCTCAGGAAGGCGGGCAACTGTCGCAGAGATTCGATAACGCTAGCAGAGGCCGGATGTCCTAAAAAAGGACCCAGCTCGATCACAATAATGATTACTCCAATCCCTGACATGAAACCAGAAATCACGGTGTAAGGCATCAGTGTGATGTATTGCCCGAGCCGCAGAGCCCCCAGCAAAATCTGGAAGAGCCCCCCGAGCATGACCACCGTAAATGCCATGGCGACTCCGTTTTCGGGGTTTGCGGCGACGATCGCAGAGAATACGGTTGCCATGACCACCGTCATCGGGCCGGTGGGGCCAGAAATTTGGGATGGGGTGCCGCCGAATAGCGCCGCTATGAAGCCGACAAAGACTGCCCCATAGAGTCCAGCGATCGCCCCTGCGCCCGACGAGACACCGAAGGCTAGAGCCAGAGGCAGAGCCACCACAGCAGCCGTGATTCCGCCGAAAATATCACCCCGTATGTTGTAAAAATGCAGCCCGTGGATTAAGCGCTTAGCGGGAATTCTCATAAAGGATCAGAGCCGTAATCGCTCAATAATTGACAGATAAACAGGAATGCCAATGAGAATATAGCGATTCTAGTCTAGTGCGTCTTCGCAAATGCCAATAGATGATCGGCAACACGCTGAGGCTGATCGAGGTGGGGCACATGACCAGCGTCTCGAATCCAGGTGAGTTGACTGCCTGCGATCGCCTGTGCAAACCGAGTCGCATCGTTTGTTCCTAACACATCATCCAATTCTCCCCAGAAAACGAGGGTCGGGTGCGTCACTTGAGCGATGCAAGTCTCTACGTTGATGTATCCGCCGCTTTGAGTAAATGAGGCGATCGCCGCCTTCCAGCCGGGTCGTTCGTGATGAATCAACGAACAGCGCAGCGCGTCTATTAGTTTTGAATCAATGAAGGGCAGCGCTGACGCAATCGCAAGAGCAGCCCGCTTGCGGACGTAGAGCCAATCTGCTCCCAATTCAATCAGGGGATGCGGCAGAAATTGCCCGACCGGAAACCCACCGGAGAAGCCGACACTATCAATCAATACGAGCGATCGCACCCAGTCAGGATGATGTACGGCAAAGTCAATTGCAACTGCTCCTCCTAACGACGCACCTACCAAGATGACGGGGTGTCTTATCCAGGTTTCTAAGACAGCCAAAAGATGCTGCCGGATGCTTCGAGGATTGATCGCCACCTGAGACGTATAGTCTGTAAACCCAAACCCAATCAAATCTACAGCCCACGTCTCACGCTGGGCTGCCAGTAAAGGAAACAACCGCCGAAACTCTAGCAGAGAACTATCAAATCCGGGAAGCAAAAGCATCGGAGCTGCATTCGATGAGCGATCTGATGGCGCAGGAGAGTCGTAAACGTAGGCAGTCGTAATGTCGGTCACTTCCTGATCAAACGGAACTCTCACAATCTGATGTTCAAGTCGTTGAAGAAGGGCGATCGCCTCTGCGTCTTGTATATCAATCCTGTGCGATCGCGGGTCTGTAGACATATGCTTACGGCTAAATCGGGGTTAAGGGAGAAGGCAGAAGGAGAAGGCAGAGGGCAGAGGGAGAAGGCAGAGGGCTGAAGGCAGAGGGCTGAGGGCTGAGGCTTTGCAAAGGCTGAAGATGAATCCCAGCTACCGCGTTGCTTCACTTGCTATACATTCAAAGGCACTCCAAACAAAGACAGACTGCAATGATAAGCTCTTCATAGGATTTTTTATTCACTATCAGTTGCACACCGCAGGACGATAGCAATTCCAAATCAATTGCGGGAAAACCCAAAGGGGAAAAGATTAATGCAAATCTTGCTGGTGGAAGATGATGCCCGATTATCAGAATCTCTGGCTGAAGCATTGATGGCGCAGCGATATAAGGTCGATTTAGTCAGGGATGGAGAATCCGCGTGGGAGCGACTTAGCACATTTACGTATGATCTTGTGCTGTTGGATGTGACGCTGCCAAAATTAGATGGTATCCGATTATGCCAGCGGTTTCGAGATCATGGCTATTCGATCCCCGTACTCATGCTGACCGCTCGTGATACAAGTTTGGATAAAATCATTGGGCTTGATTCTGGAGCTGATGCTTACATGGTGAAGCCGTTTAACCTCCAAGAACTGCTTGCTCAAATTCGAGCCTTACTCCGTCGAGGACAGTCTGGTTCTACTGCTGCCTTGACATGGGGTGGCTTGCACCTGAATCCTGATACCTATGAAGTGACCTACAAGCGATCGCACATCCATCTGACTCCGAAAGAGTTTGCATTGATGGAAGCCCTGCTGCGATACGGCAGGCGCGTGCTGAGTCGCGCTGCGATTATCGACCACCTTTGGACTCCCCAAGAAACCCCTGAAGCAGACACTATCAAGAGCTATATCAAGAACCTCCGGGCAAAACTTAAGGCATCGGGGGCACCCAACGATTTGATTGAAACCGTTCACGGGGTGGGGTATCGCCTGAAATCTCTAGATTAGGAATTAAAGAGTTTGCAGAAACCCTTTACTCAATGTTAAGAAGAACCAACATTCTCCACGAATTCTTCACCAATTCATCCCCAAAATCTATACCTTTCATCTGTAACTTAGATTCCAACGTTCCAGAAGAATCCGGTGCTTCTGTGCATATGAAATGCTGTACAAGCAAACAGAAGGAATTGTAGCAATTGATGCAATTTTATCGTGGATTCGGTTTTTTGGAACATAGCCGTACGCTCTCGCGTTAGGACATTGAACGTGTGTAGAGGCCCCGCG
>DBGGTD010000489.1:0-4719 GCA_051162585.1 Elainellaceae cyanobacterium | reverse complement strand
CAGAGACTGAATCCCATTCTTGCCAAACGCCTGAGCCAGTTCATGATAGACTCGGCTCTGCTGTCGAGCCTGCTCTAGCCGGTGCTGGTGGTCGTCAAGCTGTTGGCGGAGATTGTCTTGGTGCTGCTGCTGTTGCTGAAGTCGGCCCAGATGGGCCAGTTGCTCATCGAGGTGCGATCGCTGCTGTTTAATCTGGTTTTCTAGATGTTGAATAGCGTCTTGGCGATCGGGCGTTTGTTCAAGCTCGGATTGCAGACCGGCAACTTGGTCATCCACGGCTGCTAGAGATTGATCCAACTCAGTTAAAGCCTGTTCAAGATCGCCAGCACGCTGCCGAAGTAGGGGAACTTGCTGCTGAGCTTGATGCAGTTCTTGGTAGCGAAACTGCCACGATTGAGCTTGACGGAGAGCAGCCCGGAGAGCGGAATGGTAATTAGCGTCGTAGCCCAGATCAGCCAGATATGCTTCAAGCTGATAAATGTCATGCTGAAGCGGGGAGTTATACACCGACTGGAGTTGCTGGTTTAGTTCTGTGATTTGGGCTTCGAGCTGAGGACGCTGTTCCTGAATGCGGTTGTAGCGACGCTGCGCTTGTTTAACCTCAGCCTGCTTAATTTCTGCCCACCGCCACCGCTCGACCTCACCTCGAACGAGAGCATGGGTTTTATCGTCGTAGTTGAGGCGTTGCAAACTATGAGTGAGCTCGTCCAATTCTGCCTGGATCTCGGGCGCATAGCCGCTAGATTGGAGCGATCGCTGGATTAAGGCTCGCTCCTCGGCAATCTGTCGCAATCGTTGTTGAACATCAACGGCTCCTTGAATCTGTTCTTGGAGTTGCCCACGTCGCTCTAGGACGCTGCCGTATTGAGTCAGTTCCTGATCGAGTTCTCGATATTCTTGCCGGAGAATTTGAATTTCTCGCTCAGAGACGGCAAGCTGTTCTCGGACGACCCAAAGCTGCCTTAAAAGGTCTTGCTGTTCGGCTTGATGGCGTTCAAGGACGAGTTGCCAGTGGTGTTGGTCTAAGGGGCGATCGCACAGGGGGCACGGCGGATATGACACACTGCTATTTTCGAGAAGAGAATGAGTCGAGACGGACACTCCATCTCTCTCACTGGGAGGCGCGTCTCGATACTCGGCACCGGGATGAACCACGTTAAATTGATTAAATTGAGCGTGCGCATCGTGTACTCCATAGTCCCGATCTTGAATCGCATATCCAGCATCATTGGACGAATGCCCCGCTTGCAGCATGCGAATCTTAGCGTCCCATTCTGCGATCTGGCGCTCATAATCTCGCTGACGATCTTGTAGCCGTTCTAAGAAATGACGACGCTCGGTACCTTTTTCGCGAACGTGCTGTTGATAGAGCCGACGCTGCTCAAGATAGTCGATTTGATGCGCAATATCTAAGACCGCTTGTTGTAGCTGAGGCTGACGCTGCTGTTGCGCATAAAGCTGTTCTGCCGAAGATTGCAGTTCCTCAAGGCGAGCGGTGAAGCGGGCATATTCAAGATGCAGTCGATTTTGGAGCTGTTGCTGCCGCTGCATGAGAGGAGATGCCTGAGCCTGAAGCTGATCAAGGTCGCTGAGGCGCTGTCGAGAGTGGTAGAGGTGGTCGAGAGCAGGCTCTAAATCTCCTACTTTTTGGAGCAAACTCACAACGTCGTCTTCATCTCGGTTGAGGGCATCCAGACGCGACTGTGCATCACGGAGTGGAGCAGTGTGGTTATTGATATGCTCAGCGAGCTGCTGCTTGAGGGTTTGCAGTTTGACTCGAGCGGTTTGGTCAGCTTGAAACTGCTCTGTCTGGCGTTCGTCTTCGAGTTGCAGGGTTTGAAGCTGGTGATACCCTGTGGCGATCGCCTCTGCCTCTGTGAGAATAGCATCGAGCTGTTGGTGCTGCTGCCCCAAATCAGTGAGGTCGTGATGCATCCGCGCTTGCTCTTGCAAGAGGTGCTGCCGCTGCTGCTGGGCAAGCGCTAAGTCTTGCAGCCAGGTCTGCCGTTGCTGCTGGGCACGCTGGAGCTGCTTGAGCGCTTGAGTATCACGCTCTTGCTGCTGACGACGCTGAACGAGGAGATCTTCCAAGTGCGATCGCTCGGCTGCAATTTGCTCTCCCTGTTGCAGTTGGGTGTCTAACTCGTCAATGGTGCGCTCAAGCACGCCCACTTCTGCTTTTGCCTGACGCGATCGCTCCTTAGCATGGTCTGCGAGTTGGTCATATTGGTCAAGTTTGAGCAGATCGGCCAGAATTTGCTTGCGCTCACTGGGGCGCTTTAGCATAAACTCATCTGCCCGGCCTTGCCGCAAGTAGGCTGAATTTATAAAGGTGTCATAGTCAAGGCGAATATGCTCTCGAATCAGGTGTTGAGTCGCGCGAACGCCTCGCGCCGTGAGTGAACGAAAGCCTCGCTGAGTTTGAATTTGGAACTCTAACGAACTGGTTTGCCCTCGGTAGCGGCTGCGGATGATGCGATAGGTTTGCTGATGACACGAAAAAATGAAATCAACCTGGGCTTCTTTGGTGCCCAGATGAATCAAATCGTCTTCTGAGGCGGCGCGCCCTTGCCCCCAAATCGCCCAGGCGATCGCTTCTAGCAACGACGATTTGCCTGCCCCATTGGCTCCACAAATGCACGCCACATGCAACCCCCGAAAATTAAGCGTGGCATTTCGATAGCTCAAAAAATTTTTTAGCGTTACTTGAAGCGGAATCATGCAGATTAGCAGTGCAGGCGAATTGCACAAGTCAGTGCAACTGTACTTTAATACACCCGAACTGAGTTCCGCTAGGCTTTTACAGCTCTGCGAGCCTAGATAAGCGTGTAGAACCCGCGTGTTGCACGGGTTCTACAGCCTAACGCGAGCGCGTAAGGACGTTAAACGTGTGTAGAGCCCCCGCGGCGCGGGGGCTCTACACACGAAACTGAGTCCGTAGGACTATACACGCTTTCAACTCCGAACACGAGAGCGTAAGGCTATACGAAATTAATCTCGATTAATCGAAACGCACAAGCCCTGTAGAATAAGAATATTCGACTCGTCGCTAAGCTCTAAGCTCCTGTGGTTTATTTCAAAATACTTTCTTGAACTTTGAAACCCTCGGATTTTACTGGATTGCCTTCTTCTGGATTATTCTAGGCCGCTATTTTTTGATCGCCGGTGGAATACACTGGCTCATTTATTCGGCGCTACGGCACCATGTTATTCGACGGCAGCTCCGTCTGAAGCCCCCAACGCGAACCTCTATTCAAAACGATATTGAATTGTCAATTTCGTCTACCGTCTTGTTTGCGATATGTTCGGCAGTGGTGATGCTGGCCTACCATCATGGAATAACACGGCTCTATACCGACATTCATACCTATGGGCTTCGATACGTAGGAATTAGTTTTGTAGCCGTACTGTTTCTGCAAGATACATACTTCTACTTCATCCATCGGGCGCTTCATCATCCGAAGATGTTTACATGGCTCCATCAAGGGCATCACCACTCAGGTGTGCCCACTCCTTGGACATCGTTTGCATTTGATCCAGTAGAAGCGCTTATCCAGGCGCTTTTCTTTGTAGGATTGGTAGTCATCATCCCCCTCCATTTCATCACCCTGATCGCGGTGCTAATGACAATGACGCTTTGGGCTGTGATTACTCATTTAGGGATTCGGTTATTTCCAGCATTGCCGCTATACCGCTGGTGTGGAAAGTGTTTAATTGGGTCATACCATCATTTGATTCACCACCGCAAACACACTCGGCACTATGGGCTATATTTCACTTTTTGGGATCGGATACTTGGCACTCACGATCCAAATTATGACTGTGAGCGCCATGCAGATTCTTTTCTAGGAGCAGAAACTAAGTAAGGGTTGAGGTTTTGTGTGAGCAAGCATGTCCTACGGGTAGCCAAGCTGCGCTCTTTTTCGGGCTGCGATCGCCACCTGAACTAAACAGTATTTCCTCCATTTCTCTTCACCGTATTCGGCGTGAGTCAACACGGCTCAGATTTAGACCTTCCTCCGATTGTAGTGAATTGCAGTTTCATGATTGCAACCAGTTTTGAATACGTAATTCAGGGATACGTTGAAAATGATTGGAGTTATTAGTGATCTTGTCGCATGACAGCAGAGAGAATATCTGTGTCCAAAAGTGCTGGCACAACAGCCATTATTCAGTTGTTTCTCCAAAAAAGCTTCGACGATCCAAAGCAATTTCTTCGATTTCTTCAATTTGCTTGTCAGAAAATCCTTGATAGACTTCAGATGCTAATTTGAGCATTTGATCGGGCTGTATTTTATTTTTCGATTGAATAATCAACTGAACTTCCTGCCCCTCAGATAGCTCTGGAATTTTTAATGGACGAAAGATACCGTTTTCATAAACTGCCTCAACAATTTGCTGCATTGTTCAGCCTTTACTTTCAAGTTGACACGTTGACAGATTTAGGTTTTATTTGACTTCTAATTTATCTTTATAAGTATTCTCCCTCTATCTTACTTAACTGCTCCTGTGCCCAGTCTCGCAGTTGTTCATCAAGATCGTTGATGGCGCGATCGCGCAGCGATTCGAGGGTTTTAGGATGGTTAGGATAGCAATGGAGGAGGGGAGCATGTCACCTTTGTAATCCGATGAGGCCATTAAGGTAAGCGCAGCGATGGGCGAGCACTTGAGGAACATTCTTCTCATTCCACTGCGCCCCCGAAATCTTTACCCTACGAC
>DBGGTD010000488.1:0-2303 GCA_051162585.1 Elainellaceae cyanobacterium | reverse complement strand
GGCTCTGTTTAATGCGTCTCAGAAATATATCGAGAATTACGAAAAGCGACACGGCAGTCTCAAAGTCACCTGCATTCGTGTGGATGAGCCGATGAAGTTGGATGAAATCTATACGGCAGTTCAGCTTTTAGACCGCTCAGAATTGGGCTATTTTGAATCTCTTGATACGCTGGAAAGCCTTTATCGAGAAAGCGGCAGGCGTCGAGTTGGATTTGACAGCGATAGGAAACAGCAGGGAATTGAGGTTGCCAATCAAGAGCATTATTTGATGGTGTTAGGAGGGCCGGGAGTTGGCAAATCGACCTTCTTACGAAAAGTTGGATTAGAAGCTCTGAAAGCGAAAGATGGCACGTTCCAACATGCCTGCATCCCCGTATTTCTCGCGCTCCAGCGATTTAATTCTAGTGATGTCACCGTCAATCAACTGATCGTCAATGAGTTTGCCACCTGCGGCTTTCCAGAACCAGAAGCGTTTACTCAAGCGCATCTGAAGCGAGGTCGGTTGCTGATTTTATTCGACGGACTGGATGAAGTTCCACCTGATTGTCTGGATCACGCAATTACGCAAATTAAAAATTTTGTTGATCAGAATGACACGAATCGCTTTATTGCATCCTGTCGTGTGGCTGCTTACAAAGGCGGATTTACGCGCTTTAAAGATGTGGCAATGGTCGCGTTTGAGAACGAACAGATTGAAGATTTCATTCGCAAATGGTTTCGGTCTGCCAAAGACTGCGATGCAAACACGGCTGACCAATGTTGGGAGTTGCTGAATCGTCCAGAATACAAAGCGGCGAAAGAACTGGCGCAAACTCCATTACTGCTGACGCTACTCTGCGCGGTGTATGACAAATCCATCGATTTCCCGAAAAATCGCGCCTCTCTCTATGGCGAAGCGCTGGATGTGTTGCTCAAGGAATGGGCGGCTGAAAAGCGCATTCAGCGTGACCCGATTTATCAAGAACTCAGCATTGAGCTAGAGCGAGAACTGCTAGCCGAAATTGCCTATGACAGCTTCGTTGAGGATCAGTTGTTTTTCGGTAAGAAGTATGTCCCCCGCCGCATCAAAGAATTTCTCGTTAGCAATCTCAATGCGCCTAAGCATCTAGATAGTGAACAGGTGTTAGAGGCGATCGAAGTGCAGCAAGGCATCTTTGTTGAACGGGCACGAGATACGTATTCGTTTTCTCACCTGACGTTTCAAGAATATCTGACGGCTCAATTCATTGTTGATAACCGGCAAATTGACTGGCTCGCTGAGAATCATTTGACTGACGAGGGATGGCGCGAGGTGTTTTTGCTGGTTGCAGGGCTGATGCCGGGTCGTAGAGGTGCTGATGACTTACTATCGCTGATGGAGAGGGAAGCAAAGACTAGAATTGCTACCCCTAAGTTGCACCAACTGCTGCATTGGGCAGACGAAGTGACTCAAGGATCAGACAGGAACTACAAACCTGTGGCTAAACGGACAATTGCAATTTATTTGGTCTGCTTTCTCGAACTCGCTCTCAACGGCCAACGCACCTTTTTTCCCGAAATGTACGACTATTATCACCTCGAATTTGGCTACAACCTTGCCCTTAGCATCGACATTATTCTCGATCGCGAATCCGACGATGGCCTCTTTGAGTATGTCGACAGGTTTATAAACCCTTCCACCCTTTGCATAACGTTTGAAGACCTTCGCCTCGGTGGAGACCACCTACGCGTCAAACAGGAACACAACCGCCGCAAGATGGAACGCAACCTCGTCGGAGCCATGACTGGTGCTGTAATGAGTGCCCTCCACCTTGTTCGTCAATTAGAAGAGATCAAACTATTCGAGACAAATGACTTGAAGGGACTTATGGCTCAATTAGAAGATTTGAGT
Source organism: Elainellaceae cyanobacterium (assembly GCA_051162585.1). Classification (GTDB taxonomy): domain Bacteria; phylum Cyanobacteriota; class Cyanobacteriia; order CAZCXK01; family CAZCXK01; genus DBGGTD01. Next base: position 433 of record DBGGTD010000488.1, on the reverse strand, counting down.
CGTGAGGTGTCTAGAGGTGATTATTTGCTTGTAGTGCCTTGGGAACTTACAGATCGAATTCGCAGGTTTTGGTTTGATGCATTGCCAATTAATTCAGAAATTTTGGAACTTTTATCGGCAGAGAAAGAAGCATTGAAGAATTACTTCTATGCCAATGAGCTAATGGTGAGATGTAAGGAAGCGGCGGTACGGGTTTCGCCGCAGGTTTGGGAGGGCATTGAAGAACGCATGGTGACGGTTCCGTAGGGGCGTACGGCTGTACGCCCAATGCAGATGGTCGATGGGCAATTTAGGTGTTGCGCTGGGCGAATGGCGATTCGCCCCTACGTTCTGTATAAACGTTATTCGATTCCCGTTCGGTGTTATTCGATTTCCGTTTGGTGTTATTCGATTCCCGTTCGGTGTTATTCGATTCCCACTTGGTGTTATTCGA
>DBGGTD010000487.1:0-2800 GCA_051162585.1 Elainellaceae cyanobacterium | reverse complement strand
GTCTCATTAAGCCCAATCTGAATCCGAACGACGGCTCGATTTAATTCGTATTTCCAGGTCAGGGCTTTATCTTGGTAGTTGCGTAAACCGATGGCTTGATCTAAGTGAGACAAGGCTTGAGCGGGGTTGGGCTGAGCCGCGTCTTTATAGGCAAAGGCCATCTGAGCATGATAATTATGATTTCCGGGGTCACTATTGACAAGGGCTTCAAACACAGGAATTGTGCGTTGAGTTCGAATTCGCAACACGTCGGTGCGACTGCTCATACTGCGAAACTCTTTCGTAATCTTAAACACCTGTTCCCTCGTTTGAGGAGGAGCCTGCTGAACACTTTGCTTGAGTTCGATGAGTTCTAAATCAGACACGCCCTCATTAATTTGTTTGTTGAGCCGATCAAATAGGTGACGGCCTTCAAGCAACTGTTGTTTAAGCTGGTCGACTTCTTTTTCGGCAGCTTCTTTTTCTTCTTTAATGGCTTCAAATCGACTCAAGAACTTATTGAGGGCTAGATTCATGAGCGCTTTGCTGCCATATCCACCGATGATGCCCTTAGCAGCGTAGGTAATATAAGAGACTTCCTCCTCCGGTTGCCGTGCCGAGGTGAGAAACTCAATGATGAATGCGCCAGCAATGCCGAGTAAGAGATCTCCTAAAAGACCGGCTTCAAAACCAGTTTCATCCTCTTTGAAGCGAGGCAACTCTACAACACCATCCACAACAATGGTGTATAAGACACCCCCCAAAATCCCGGAGAATATCAGCACTAAGACTCGTTGTTCGACAATATCGAGCCACGTCGGAATCGGGAATTCGGCGGCTTTGTCGCTGACAATAACAGCAAAGAATAAACCAATGAGAATTCCGATGATGAAGATGCGATATACTCTAAATCGTTTGAGCATGGTGGAGAGTCTTAAACGAGTAGTCAGGATGCGCGAGTGAGGTTCATATGGAGAGTCTCCACTGAACCGATAAATGATGTCCGTTATGCAGATGTCCGTTATGCAGAGGATCAGAGTAATACGGGCGATCGCCAGCCGACTCCTGACTCCTAAGGTTTGGTCAGTATCCAAACTTTAACAGCGGCGAATCAGCTTTCCCAAATTCTTTAAGTTAATTTCCTTTAAGTGATAAATTTCCGTTACAGAGACGATTGGACGTAAGGGCCGTGTTGCTCCCCTTCACTCTATGCATTGAACGCAATTTTATCGCTGACAGATGAAACGATAACCAAATCTAAACCCGTAGGGCTATATCTATGCTTCGTTGAGACAACGAGGAGAACTTATTCGGCTCAACGCGCCAGATTTTGCGGAAGGCGGGTCCTATGTGGGTGCGTCGCATGATTCGGTGGGCGGAATTGCGATCGCCAGATGCCCTTCAAGCCCATAGCAATTATCAAATTCGATCAGAAACCCGTTAAATCAATTTCAAGCTGCACGAATACAGAATAGACTTTTGCGAAACTTATCTTTCAAACGTCCAAAAGCTTCTAGAGATCGTGATTGATAATAAATGATTAATCGAAAATCGATTCAAATTAATTTTTTATTATTAATCGACCTCTCGAATTCGATCTGAAAGGTCTCGAATCGAGTAACGATGAACGCGAATCAAGTAACGATGAACGCAAATCGAGTAACGACGAGCGCGAATCGATCGCCAGCGGATCGTGTAAGGGCGATGCATTCGGTCGAGGTGTACTGGAATCACCGAAACCTTGCCTGCCGAGTGCATCGCCCCCACAGTTGCCCTACATCCTGACCTTGGGAGAAAAAGCAGGTAAATTGGGAGAGAGCAAGCCTTGAAGACTGTTCTCTAATATCGCCTAGTAGAGAATTTCACAATGTATGTTTGCGGGCAATCAGTCAGTACACTGACAGAGCCAAGAATCGCTAACGCCCTCCAGAAGTCAACATGAGCTTCATTTTTATCAGCTATAGTCGCCAAGACCAAGCCTATGTTGGTAAGCTGACGCAGGCTCTGCAAGAGCACGGATTGCCTGTTTGGTTAGACGACCGCATTGATTACGGCGATACTTGGCCGCGCGTCATCCAAGATCATCTGGAAAAATGCCAGGTTTTTCTACTGGTCATGTCCTCTCGCTCTGAAGACTCCCATTGGGTACAGTGTGAGCTAAGTCTTGCTCTGGAACTTAGAAAGCCCATTTTCCCGCTTTTGTTCGATGGTCGGCGTTGGCTATCAGTTGCAGCAATTCAGACAGTTGATGTGACCGGAGGCAAATTACCACCTGACAGATTTTTTAAGACAGTTAGTACACATTTTCCTGATACAGGAGCAACGACTGCCAAATCTATTTCCATTCAAGATGTTGCTGATGCCCCAGCTATCACTGTTCCGACTGAGGAAGACAATCTAGCGTCAGAGAAAAGCATTGACTACACGCGACTGCGAGACTTGCTCAACGCCCAAAACCTTAAAGACGCAGATTATGAAACCTATCTGCGAATGCTCGAAGCAGTCGGGCGAAAAAAAGGTGACTATTTTCGAAAAGGAGAACTACTCAACTTTCCCTGCGCTGACCTCAAAACGATCGATCGCCTTTGGGTCAAATACAGCAATGGTAAATTTGGCTTCAGCGTGCAGAAGGAAATTTACGTGCAGTGTGGAGCAAAGCTCGACGGCAAGTATCCGGGTGATAAGATTTGGAGAGAGTTTGGCGATCGCGTTGGATGGAGAGTGAATAATAGCTGGATTGACTACAACAACGTAACATTTAGCCCCTCAGCCCCTGTTGGGCCCCTCCCGGGTGGGTGTGGGGGGGGGGAGGGGTGTGTGT
>DBGGTD010000486.1:0-8327 GCA_051162585.1 Elainellaceae cyanobacterium | reverse complement strand
CCCAACGCCTGGACAAACCAACTCCTTAATTGGTGGGCGTTATGGGCATAAAAGTGAATGTGATTGATGTCCATCCTTCAAATCAGTCATGACAAGGTCAAACAATCTGTAACTCTCTGACAAATAAGAAATCAGACTGGTAAACGGAATTGATTCTACCAGTGAATCACAGGTTCTAAGCAAGTCACTCTAGGAAGATTTGATGACTCTAATGCTGAGCAGTGGCAATCAATCGATCTAAGCTATCGGGCGTATATCGATCCGGTGGATATTGGTCCACATGTCTAAAAATTTGGTGGGGCGGCGTGATCCGGCATGTGAAAAACTCGACTGCGGCTCGCTCGTCTGGTAGTAGCCGAACTCGGGGTGAGAAGTCTCTGGGCTCTGATCCGAGCTGTTGGCTGACCTGAGCAGGCAGTGTATTAATTAAGCGGTGATGCTCCCAGTGGCGCGATCGCCCTATTGCACCAAATTCTTGTAATTCGCGTCGCAAAATCGACGCAATCAAAAACGAGGCATGAGAGCGATCGCCCTCGATGGCATCCATTACGTCATCTAAAACGCCCGTCGGCTTAGGATACTGATGGCGATCGCCAGCCCGAATCAGCGCATCTTCAAGCTGAGCAGTGTGGCTATAGTCTTCTGGCAGTGCCCATACTACCCCCACCCCATCATCTTGAATGCGATACAAATAGCTCACCAATCTGATCCCTGGTTTGAGGGTTAGCCCTGGCAGTTTGATGAGAATCCCTGCTAGATCAACGGTGCTAATCGACCATTTTCCATACAGGTGAGCACTCCGAACATCATCGTCCGATTCTGAAAAACTGCCAACGCTAAACAGATTACCCAGTTCATCAATAGACTCGGGTTCCGGCAGCTCATCTCCATCGTTAGCCCCTGATCCCGCCCACGTTCCTGAACTAGCTGTGACCGTTAGCCCGTTGCTGATAAACCGTCTAACCTTCTGAATCTTTTCGAGAGGAAATGTCTGGATTGTCATAATCACCAAGGAACCCGGTTCAGATCATCGATACCGGGAGCAATTAACGCCAGGCAACCACGACTATACATCTGTCATGAGTCAAAGCGCCAACTCAAGATTGGCTGTTTTCGGTGTTCAAAGAATGTCTGATTGGGTTCAGCATCCTGCCCTCACTGATTTTAATCTCGGTGAGATGACAGCTCAACGCCTGACTCAGGAGGCTCCGTCCAAACGACCCGCAATTGCCCTAAATTAACCCGATTACTCTCCTCCTGCATAACGCTTTTAGCTTGCTGAGGATCAAAATATCGGCTGAAATCGCTCCGAAGCGAGTCAACCTGATCTTCTAAAACCTCAACCTCAGAATTAATATCGTCCAGTTTGGTCTGCTGAGAAAGGTTATAGGGAATCAGCTTCACTAATGCTGTAGTGGCTGCAGCCACGATCGCCAAATTAATCGATAGCTTGACGACAAGCTCAGTTGTCGTAGACCGATATGGATGACGCTGTTTATGGTGATGCTGCACTCGAACAGCAGCATTCTGGCGATATGATTCCCGACGTTTGGATGGCGGTAGGGAATTAAGCGCATGTCTCATCTTAAAAATCATGCTCCGACAGAGGCACGGCTAAGTTCAGGAAATTCCTTAATTTCAATACAATTATTCCAGAAAAGCAAGTAGTCCAGAGAAGCAAGAACTACCAGATAGATGCTTTCGTATAAGGGACTGCCCTCATTAATTAAGGAGTGATAGCTGCTTGAATCATGCCCCTAAATCACCAGAGAATCACAAATCATACGATGTAGGTTACTTGGCTCCGCTGCGATTCATCATCCGAATTTATACTGATATTGCTTTGTCTTTAAGTCGGTGGTCACAATTAACTATAGAACCCATAAAACCCTGCGCTGCCCGCGGCGCGGGTAGCGCAGGGTTTTGAATTTGGTTTTTAATTGTGCCGAGGTACTTAGCAGCCGTGAAATTTTAGCAGCTGTGAAACCACCAGGTAATCGTTAGCTCTTACTTGTATAGCTCGGTTGATAAGCGAAATGCCAAGATACCTGGAATGAGCGCAATTATGAGAGCAACGAAAACTTGAGTATCAGATATACCCATCGGTAAAACTCCTAGTCTAATGAACAATAAGTCACGCCAATGTCACTAATTTCGGCTAAATCGCGGCATTCTGGAAATAACTTGTCATATTCTGTAACCTGATGCGTTGATCTGTCGCCTCATTTTTAGATCAGCAAAATCAGCGCATGTTAGGCGTTAGCTATCTCTTAAAAGACATTTAACCCTCGCGTGATTCAGTATTAGAAGAGTAAAACTTAATGAATTGGCCAACATGTTTCTCGTGTGAGGCGTTCAAAACCCAAACACTCTCAGATTCTTTCAGATCCTTAAGATACGTCGACGATTAGCCCTTTTGAAGTCTGCGAGCCTACTTTCTGAGTGAGTCTGACAATCTAAATTTGCAGTTCTATTTTGTGATTTATTAGGACTAACTCGTTATACTGAACGTTCGAGGTTGATATGCCTAATCCAATCGCTTGTATAGCGCCCCCGTCGAGATTGTCCCTATCCAACAACTCACGAATTTAGGGAGCAGATTTCAATCGACGCTCTCATTTATTTAGATAGACTCACTATCTTTGACTTGCTTCTTTAATCCTTGAATTTATTGACCCGTGAATCTATCACCAGGCACTCCAAATTCGACCCGTTCACAGTTTGAGCGCCAAATTCGCCGGGTACAGCGAGATGTTTTACGAATGGGTGCACTCGTGGAAAGTTCGTGTTTATTAGCCTGTAGAGCCCTGTTTGAGAGGGATCTCCAGGCTGCTCAGCAGATTGCGATTCAAGATAAGCGAATCGACCAGTTTTATCGTCAAATTGAACTCGATTGCGTAAATTTGATGGCGCTACAGGCTCCGGTTAGCCGTGATTTACGATTACTCAGCGCGATGATGCAGCTCGTTAGAGACTTGGAGCGAATTGGAGATTATGCTGAGGATTTAGGAGAAATTGCGGTAAAGCTGTTCTCATATCCATCCCATACCTGTATGGGGCGAGTTCAAATTATGGCCGATCGATGTCGAGCAATGTTGGCAATGAGTCTTGCTGCTCTCTCCGACTTAGACGCTGAGTCAGGGCTGGAGATGAAGTTAAAAGACGATACGGTCGATGAAGACTATGAAGAACTGTATAAAGTACTGGCATATCAAACGAATGTTCAAGGTGTAATTGAGCCAATTGTTTTGTTAGTTTTGGTAATTCGACATCTTGAACGAATGGCCGATCACGCCACTAATATCGGACGGCGAGTTGCCTATATCGTGACTGGCCAGCGTTAGAGCCATTTCTAATTTGCAATCAAACGGCTTCAAATTGATGCGTTTTCTTTGCGTGTTCTTTGGGAAATTCATCGATTTAGAGCTGCACAAACGCTTAAATAGTGTTTGAATATATAAAATGTAAAGTACTCAAGTAGGTTTAACTTGGGTATGGGATCATCGCGTTCCCCGGTTAAGGGTGAGTGCTTCCCTGACTCTCAGTTAGCTGGATTCTGTTGTCTTTGTTTGGTGTCTTGCGATTCAGACCTACGGCATGACAATGGAAGTCTGGCGACAAACCGCGCAACGGTTCAATTCCTATCGACCTTGCCGAAACCAAGTGCTTTCTGGTGCTGTGATTGTTCTTGAGTCTACTGCACTCGTGACCTCACGTGTGATGAGCACACCGAAGCCCTTTGAGATAGCGACGCTACTAACAAGGCGATCGCCTGTTTAACGAGGGTTGACGACATCACCAGCAGCCTACCAGTTTGCTTATTAAATGCAGCCTGTTCAGGGCATAGATCCGAAGCGAAGCGTCTGGTTTGGTGTATCTCCGTTCTGGTGTCGCTAGTGTGGGCTTCTGAGAGCGAGCCAATTGCTTGAATGCCGCGGAGGCGCTCTGACCAGATATATTGACGAGATTTAATCTACGCTATGTCCATCTCGAAATCTGGAGTTTTCTGAGAGACTACAGTTCTGAAACATAGACACGGGTTAATTCTCAACCAGACGAACTTAATTTGACAGACACATAAGGATTAGTCGCTACATGGAATTTTCAATCGCTACTCTACTCGCGAATTTCACAGACGATAAGTTAGTTGCTCCGAAAGTCTTAGAGAAAAGACTCGGCTGCGATGATGATGATAGCGTTCGCAAGTTGCAAATCGCGCTCGATGCCTTAGAAAAAGTTGGCATTCTTGTAAAAGAGCGCGGAAAATACCGCCGCAGCGTTGAAGATGGGCTCGTTGAGGGAAAGTTGCGATGTTCGAGTAAGGGATTTTGCTTTGCGATTCAAGACATCGAAGGGGCGGAAGATATTTACGTTCGAGAAAGTCATCTGAGTACGGCCTGGAATGGCGATCGCGTCTTAGTTAAAGTTACCAAAGAGGGCAGTCGGCGGCGTAGCCCCGAAGGAGAGGTGCGGCTCATTTTAGAGCGGGCAAATCAGTCTGTACTCGGTCGAGTCAAGCAGGTTGACGGAGATTTTCGAGCGGTGCCGTTAGACGATCGCTTGCTGTTTGAGTTAAGTCTTCAGCCCAACGGAACCGAGCTTAAAGAAGCTGTCGACAAGCTGGTTCATGTTGAAATTTTGCGCTATCCGCTAGGGCACACGTCTCCACTGGGTCGGATTGCGCAGATTTTGGGCAGCGACGCAGAAGCAGCCTCAGACACCGATATTGTTTGCTGCAAGCATGATCTGCCGCGTATCTTTTCTGAAGAGGTCCTCCAAGCGGCGAAAGCATTGCCCGCTAAAGTTCGAAAAACCGACCTAAAAAAGCGCTTAGATTTGCGATCGCTCCCCACATCGAGAATCAGCGCCCCAACCGATTTGCCTGATCCGGCGTTGGATGATGCCATCACATTAGAAAAACTCAACCGGAAAAATCAGTGGCGTCTTGGCATTCACATCTCAGACGTATCATTCTACGTTGAGTCTCAATCTCCGCTAGATATTGAAGCTCAAAAGCGCGGCACGTCTATCTATTTAGGGGATGTGGTGCTGTCTATGCTGCCCGATCCAGTCCATCGGCGCTGTTCCCTCGTTCCTGGACAAGATCGACTGACCATTTCGGTTCTGATTACCCTAGATGAGGCGGGGACTGTTCAAGAATTTGAAATTCAGCCGAGTGTCATTCAGGTTGACCATCAGCTGAACTATCAGCAAGCTCAGGCCATTCTCGAGCGCCATCAGCCTGAAGAGGAGCGTCAAGACTCATCGGCTGAGTACTCGTTGCCTGCCATTGAGGACTTACAAGAATTTGAACCCATCTATGACATTTTGGATCAACTCCTGATGTTGAGCCGTGGGGTTCGCGATCAACGCCGCGAGCGAGGAGCCTTTGAGCTGAATTTGCCTGAAAAGATTTTCCCGGATGAAAACGGGGCCGAAACGGGCAAATATTTCTCGACCAAGTTTCAATACGATGATGAAGGAGCGCTGGGGGCGATGGTGGTGTCGTCATTGCTGCCCGCTCGCTCGCTCGTGATTGAGCTGATGCTCTTAGCCAACCAACTGGTTGCGTCTCATCTTAAAGCACTTCAAGTCCCCGCCATTTATCGAGTGCATCGAATGCCTGACCCTGCTGATGTGCAAGAGTTGCTAAAACTTGTCGGTAATATGGGCATCGACCCAAAGATTGAAGATGAGGACGTGCATCCGAAAGATTATCAATATCTGACCCAGCAGTTTGCTGAATCTAAAGCAGAAAAGGTGCTGACGTATCTACTGCTCGATACGCTCAAACCCGCCGTGTATAGCACCAATCCGGGACATCACTTTGGCTTAGCGCTTGAAGATGGGTATACCCATTTCACTTCCCCGTTACGTCGCTATCCTGACCTGTTGGTGCATCGAGTGTTGCATGCAATCTTCGAGCATGGTCGCGATCGCCGTTCGAGTCGATCTAAAGAACGGGTCGATCTGCTCCATAGCTCTTGTCATGGCAACATTAGCTGGAACGTGCTGCCGACCGACTTGCAAAACGAATTTGCTGAAGCTTTCTCCTCTACCGTCGGCTATCTCACCGACCGAGAGAAACTTGCCCAAGACGCCGAAGCCGACTTAGAAGGGCTGAAGAAAGCTGAGTTTATGCAGCAGCATACGGGAGAAGTCTTCCACGGCTTGATTACGGGGGTTCAATCCTACGGATTTTTTGTCGAAATCGAGGAATTGCTGGTGGAAGGGCTTGTGCATGTCAGCTCACTCAAAGATGACTGGTATGAATATCGTTCGCGGCAACAAAAGCTAGTGGGTCGCAAAAACCGTAAACAATATCGGCTGGGCGATCGCGTCGAGGTGCAGGTCAAGAGCGTTGATTACTATCGCCAGCAGATTGACCTAGTTGCAGTTGGGGGCGGCAGCGAAGCGACCGATAACGATGATGATGGAGACGACGACTCACCCGACGAAGATATTGAAACCCGCAACGGCAGCCGCGGAGATTATGATTAATATAGCGTCCTAACGCGGGTGCTGTTGAATTGTATCGTTTGCGGGTCTTCACTCTTGTCTCTAACTGCCACCCAATCTCCCCTCATTTTGGGGATCACTGGATCGTCTGGACTGATTTATGCAGTGCGGGCAATCAAATATCTCTTAGAAGCAGACTACACGGTTGAGTTGGTCGCCTCTAAGGCTACATACATGGTGTGGCAGGCTGAGCAAAGCACTCGGATGCCGATGGATAGCGTTCAGCAAGAGCAATTTTGGCGACAGCAAGCTGGAGTCGACCCCGGGGGAAAGCTGAATTGTCATCCGTGGGGAGACGTTGGAGCCAACATTGCAAGTGGTTCCTATCGAACTGCTGGTATGTTGATCATGCCGTGCAGCATGAGCACGGTTGGCAAGATCGCCGCAGGGTTGAGTTCTGATTTGCTAGAGCGAGCAGCCGATGTTCAGCTAAAGGAGGGTCGTCCGCTCGTGGTCGTCCCTAGAGAGACGCCGTTGAGCCTGATTCATCTCAAGAATCTTACTCAGCTTGCCGAAGCGGGCGTGCGCATCGTTCCAGCGATCCCGGCGTGGTATCACAATCCTCAGACGATTGAAGATTTAGTTGATTTTGTGGTGGCTCGTGCGCTTGACCAGTTTGGCATTGATTGCGTGCCGCTCAAACGGTGGCAAGGGCATTTGGAGCATGACTAGGTCACAGGCTCACACTTGCCAAAACGGTGATCACAATCAGGATTCAATGCTGGCGTGAGGGCTAGCGAGTCGCAGCGAGGGATGAGCCATGTCAATCCAACGGTTGGTATTACTCCTAATGATTGTCGGAGCACTGGCTGTCTTTGCCGTTGAAAATTGGTCTCCGATGGTGCCTCTGGTGATTTTGGGCAGTCAAACCCAAGCATTGCCGTTGGGTATTTGGCTGATTGGGGCGATCGCCGCAGGTGTGATCACCACATTAATCATTGCAGGGCTAGCACAGCTCTCAGGTGGCTCAGTGTCCAGCCGCCAATCTCGGCCCCGAAGACCGCGAACGAGCTACCAATCCTCGTATCGCTCTACATCGGGTCGCTCACAGCCTAAGCGCGATCGCCCCGCTGATAAACAGCCAGATTATTCATCGACCTCGACGACGGCGAATGCGGCTCCATCCACCTCGGCAGAAAAGGCGAAACGGCGTTCGGGCGATGACTGGGAAACCGTCGGACGCCCTCTCCAAGACTGGGGTGGCTGGGGCACTGAACAACAAACTAGCAGTAGCAGCTACACTCAGCAGGCTGCTACTCAAAATGTCGAGTATGAGAATCCATCGGGGTCAGATTGGAACGGCTATGAAGTCGTAGATGCGGAACCCATCGATGTAGAACCCATTGATATAGGCCCCGTTGATGCCGAGCCTGTCGATCGATATTCCGCCTCTGATATTGATGCTAGTGGGCGCGATCGCAATCGTGCAACCAGGTCGAATTGGCAGGAATACGAAGTCTCTGACAACGAATCAGATGACGAAGACTCTCAACCTTATGCTGAGGAGAATGAATATTCGTATTATTACGACAGTTCAAATCTAGATGATGAGGAAGATGAGGAAGACGAGGAGGATTATGAGGCCAGAGATTATGAGACCAGGGATTATGACGACCGGGATTATGACGACGATTTAGATGACTTGGTAGAAGATTGGGACGATGAGCGCGAGGTGGGTGATGATCGCGATGACGAGGATGCAGACCTGCGCGATCGCCAGATTACTGAGGTGAGCCAAGAGCCGACGATTCGATCCCAGTCTGGAACCATCTATTCGTATAGCTATCGGCGATCCCATGATACAGGGG
>DBGGTD010000485.1:0-3908 GCA_051162585.1 Elainellaceae cyanobacterium | reverse complement strand
CGTTCACCCCCTTGAGCGAGATGATATTCTCAATGCCATTCATCAAGCTGGTCCGACTGCCCATTTTGAGACTGAAGTGTATTGTAAAGATGGCAACACCCTATGGGTGTCAATCAATTCGCGCATCGTCTATGACGCTCAGGGTGATGCTATCTGCTACGAAGGGTTTGCTCAAGATATCACCCAGCGCAAGCAAACTGAAGAAGCGCTACGGCTCAGCGAAGCCCAGTTTCGAAATATTTTTGAAAACTCTCTTGTCGGCATCGGGCGAGTCTCGACCCAAGAAGGGCAGTTCCTGGCTGCCAACCAGCGCTGTGCAGAAATCTTGGGATATTCATCACCCACTGATCTGGTGTATATCCGTCGAGTCACTGATTTCCATGTAGATGCGGGCGATCGCCAGCGTATGCTTGATGAACTCTATCAGCATGGACAAGTCCGCAACTATGAGCTTCAGCTTCGCCGTCAAGACGGTCAGCTCATATGGGGATCGCTCTCGGTTCGGCTTAATTTACAAGAAGGCTGCACCGATTTTGTATTAGCTGATATCACCGAGCGCAGGCGCAGCGAAGCGGAACGTGAACAGGCTGAGCATCAACTGCGCCAGCAGCAAGAGGTATTGCGTACGGTGATCGATACCGATCCCAGCATGATTTTTGTGAAAGATTGGGACGGTCGATATCTGCTCGCCAATAAAGCCACTGCTGAGTTTTATGGCACGACGGTCGAACACATTTTAGGGAAACGCGATGCAGATATTCATCCTCACCCTGAAATCACAGAGCAGTTTGTTCAAGAAAACCGCTGGGTGATTGAAACTGGCGAAGAACTCTTTATTCCAGAAGAAAAGGTGGCGCTTGAGGGCAGTTCTGATGAGTGGGTGCAGTGGCAGAAACGCCCCATTAAACTATTTGGCAGCGAGTCTTACAGTGTGTTAGGCATCGGCGTTCGCGTGACTGAGCGCAAGCGCGCCGAACTTGCCCTCAGGGAAGGGCAAGAGCGATATGCGACCCTGGCGCGTGTGTCTCCCGTTGGCATTTTTCGCACGGATACGGAGGGCAATTGCCAATATTTTAATGAACGAGGCTGTGAAATTATTGGGCTCAAGCTCGAAGAAACCCTGGGCAAAGCTTGGATTCGTGCGCTGCATCCCGATGATCGCGAACTCGTCTTAAGCGAGTGGACCCGAACCCTCGAAACCGATGCCCCCTTTATCGCAGAATATCGGTTTGTGCGCCCGGATGGTGAGCATATCTGGGTATTTGGGCAGGCCGTCTCTGAAAAAGACAGCAATGGCGCGATTTTAGGCTACGTAGGCACCATCACCGACATCACCGATCGCAAGCACACCGAAGAAGCTCTCCAAGAGAGTGAAGCCGAATATCGAGTGCTAGTGGAAACCGCCAACTGCATTATTTTGCGATGGGATGCAGACGGCCATATTCGGTTTATCAACGATTATGGTCAGCACTTTTTTGGCTATCGCCCGAGTGAGTTGGTGGGGCGCCATGTGTTTGGCACGCTCGTCCCAGACATTGAAACGTCGGGGCGCAATCTGAGGGAGGTCATCGAAGGAATTCGTCGGCACCCCCGACGTTACCCATTTATCGAACATGAGAACATCCGCCACGACCATACGCGCGTTTGGGTTGCCTGGTCAAACCAACCCCTTTATGACGGCTCTGGCAACTTGATTGAAATTTTGTCGGTGGGCACCGATGCCACGGAGCGTAAAGCCGCAGAAGAAGCCCTGCGTCGCAGTGAGCTTAAGTTTCGCAATATCTTTGAAAATTCTCAGGTGGGCATCTATCGGACGCGCATCGACGATGGGCTAATTCTAGAAGCAAACCAGCGCTACATCGAGCTTACGGGCTACGAGACTGGAGAAGACCTGATTGGCAAACGCTATACCCATGAGTTTTATGTGGATTTGGGCGATCGCCAACGCATGCTTGACTTGCTCACTGAGTATGGCGCGATCAACGAATTTGAAATGATGTTTCTGCAGCGCAATGGTGCGGTGAGATGGGGCATGTATTCCTTGCGTCTCAACCGCGACGAAAACTGCATTGAAGGCGTCGTCGCTGATATCACCGACCGCAAACGCGCTGAAGAAGCATTAAGGCTTTATAAACAGGCACTCGATAGCTCTAGCGACGCAATTGGCATTGCTGATGCCCAGGGCAATCATTTTTATCAAAATCGAGCCTTTTCAGAACTCTACGAATGCGACAGCGTAGACACCTTTAACGCGATGGGCGGCATTGCTGAAGTATATGCCGATCCGAGCGTGGCAGACGAAGTTTTACAAACAACCTTGGCAGGCGATAGCTGGCTCGGAGAAGTTGAGCATTGCACCCACAGTGGTCAGCGATTTCAAGTACTGCTGCGAGCCAATCCAATTTGTGCCCCTAGCGGTCGAGTGATCGGCACGATTGGCGCGCATACCGATATCACCAACCGCAAACGGGCTGAAGAAGCACTGCGGCTGAGCGAACTCAAATTCCGCAATATTTTTGAAAATTCTCAAGTCGGCATTTGCCGCACTCGCCCGAGTGATGGTTTGATTCTCGAAGCTAATCACCGTTTTGCAGAAATTATGGGCTATGCATCACCGTCTGATCTGATTGGCAAACGGCGGGTAAGCGAGTTTTATGTGAATCCGCTTGAACGCCAGCAGGTAATTGATGAGGTGCAAGAGCATGGCGAAATGCGCGATCGCGAGATTCAGTTCTTTCGACGAGACGGGTCATTGCTGTGGGGATTGCTGTCAGTGCGCCCCAACCTTGACGAAAACTGCTTTGACGGGGTGATTGCCGACATTAGCGATCGCAAACGACTCGAAGAAACGCTGCGTCAATCTCAGCATTTCCTTGACAGCATTATTGATAATTTGCCGCTTGCGCTATTCACCAAAGATATCGCCGATGATTTTCGCTACGTGCAGCTCAACAAAAATAGTGAACGCGTCTTGGGGATGTCTCGTGAAGAGGCAATTGGCAAAAATGACTACGATTTTGTTTCTAAGGAAATAGCAGATTATTACCGCCTTCAAGATATGACCGCTGTTGAGCACGTAACCCTCACCGAAATTTCTGAAGAAATCATCCCTGCCAACGCCACTGAGAAGATTTTTGTTCGCGGCTTTAAGCTGCCGCTATATGACGGTCATGGCAATCCGTCTCACCTGTTGTGCATGGCAGAAGACATCACCGAACGGAAAAAGCGAGAAGAGGCACTACGGCTGATTGTCGAAGGAACCGCATCTAAAACGGGAGACGAATTTTTTCAGACCTGTGTGCGCTACTTGGCAGAGGTACTAGAAGTCCGGTATGCGCTGATCATGGAATTTACTAATGAAGCCAAGACAAAAGTGCGTGTACTGGCTGACTACAATCGCAATACCACGCATCGTGAAACGACCGAATATGAGATCCACGGCACACCCTGTGAATATGTCCCAATTGGTCAGGTCTGCTACTACCCGCAAAATGTTCGGCACCTGTTCCCCAATTCCCCAGGGCTCATCAAACGACAGGCTGAAAGCTATCTCGGTATTCCCCTAGCGAACTCTGGAGGCGCTATCTTAGGTCATCTTGCGGTTCTTGATGTCAACCCCATGGAAGATAATCCAGGACGCGAATTGATTCTGAGGATTTTTGCTGCACGCGCCGGGGCAGAACTGGAGCGTAAACAAGCCGAAACTGCTCTCCAACAAGAGATTCGAGAGAGAGAACAAACCATGCAGGCGTTGCGTAGGGCAGAAGAAAAATTTGCAAAAGCATTTCGCGCTAGCCCGAGCCCAATCGCCATTACCACGCTGCCTGACCGCCGATTTCTGGATGTGAATCGCAGCTTTCTACGCATGAGCGGATTTTCTGAACGCGAAGTGCTGGGGCATACGGCCA
>DBGGTD010000484.1:0-2664 GCA_051162585.1 Elainellaceae cyanobacterium | reverse complement strand
TCCTAGAAGCGAAGAATTGCAGATTTCGGGATGGGCAGTTTTGCCCAAACAACAGGATGTTCCAAGCTTGATTTTGCTGTCCTATGGAAGACGACAAAAATTTAATTTCTTTGCGAGTTCGAGTATTGATAAACCGAGCCCTAAGGCAGTAGAGATGCATGATTCGGAACGCTATTCCAAGGCTGGATGGCGAACTACGGTTTCGTTAGACGTTTTACCAACGGGCAAAACCGTCGTTCGAGCGTGGGTTTATGACCCAGATATTAAAGGATTTGTTGGATTAAACGGAAAACTGAAACTGAATGTTTTAGATGAATAAGATGTGCTAATTAATTTGATAAGAGATTAATGAATTTTGTAAAACTGCTTACAGTAATAACGCTGTTGCAACCGTTGAATGACCTCAATCCCTAATTGCGTTGGATTATAAATTGGCGATCGCTCAATGATAGATTGAACTGCCATTTAATCATTAGACTCT
The DNA here is from genome assembly GCA_051162585.1 of Elainellaceae cyanobacterium. Classification (GTDB taxonomy): domain Bacteria; phylum Cyanobacteriota; class Cyanobacteriia; order CAZCXK01; family CAZCXK01; genus DBGGTD01. Next base: position 2,183 of record DBGGTD010000484.1, on the reverse strand, counting down.
ATTGATAATTTGAACTACTATCCTCCGCCCAAATCTCGTACTATACTGGCAGCAAATTTAATTTATTCCGAACTTTATTAAGCGAATGCAGCGTATTTCGCAGTGACCTGTTGAATGGAGGGTGCATCTGGCTCACAGATGCAGGATGGCTTTGGGGTTGACCGGATTAAAGCCGCTAGTGGTCAGGGAGGAGTGATGAAAATTTCGGTAGTAATCCCCGCTCACGATGAGGAAGGCTCATTGTGGGGAACAGTTGAAACTATTGTTCATACTCTTGACGGAGAAAATATTTGGCACGAAGTTCTGATTGTGAATGACAATAGCCGAGATCGCACTGAACAAATTTGTCAGGCATTGTCTCAGGAGTTTAGTAGCGTTCGATTTGTCAATAATCGCCCTCCCAACGGGTTTGGCTTTGCGATTCGTCGGGGCTTAGCCGAATTTAGCGGAGATGCGATCGCCATTATGATGGCAGATGCCTCAGACGATCCGAGAGATTTAGTGACTGGCTATTACAAACTCATCGAAGGATATGATTGCGTCTTCGGGTCTCGCTTTGTGAAAGGCGGAAAAGTCATAGACTATCCGGTTCACAAGCTCATGATTAATCGATTAGCCAATTGGTTTGTTAAAGTCATTTTTGGCTTGCGATATAACGACGTGACCAATGCATTTAAGATTTATCGCCGAGACGTCATTCAAGGCGTTCAACCCATTCTCAGCCACCATTTCAATCTCACGGTAGAGTTGCCGCTCAAGGCGATTATTCGTGGGTTTTCGCACACGGTGATTCCGATGCGCTGGTATAACCGTAAAACCGGAATCTCAAAGCTCAAAATTAAAGAAATGGGGAGCCGATATCTATTTATCGTTCTCTATGTGTGGCTTGAAAAGCATTTGTCTAGAGGGGACTATCATCGCAGCAAACTTATTAGTCAACCCGTTGTCGAGCTAAAGTCTGATGCCTGAGCGACTGTTAGTGTTGGGTGGGGCTGGCTTTATCGGGAGTTCGTTAGCCATCGGTCTGAAGACGTTTCATCCAGAGTGGGATGTTTTTTGTTTGGATAATCTTCGCCGGCGCGGGTCAGAGCTCAATTTTCCCCGACTCAAATCTCGCGGGATTCATTTTGTACACGGAGACATTCGCTCCTCCTCTGATTTAGATCCACAGGCGCTGGATGTCACCACCATCTTAGATTGCTCGGCTGAACCCTCTGTTCTGGCAGGCTTTTCGTCTCCTCATTATGTTCTTCAGACGAATCTAGTTGGAACGATGAATGCGCTTGAATTGGCGCGGCACGTTGGGGCGCGGTTCTTATTCTTGTCAACGAGCCGGGTGTATCCGATTCCAGCCTTAACGTCTCTGGCATTGACGGAATCTGCGACCCGGTTTGAAATTTCGCCCCATCAAACGCATAGCGGAATTTCTCAAAATGGTGTGTCAGAAGCATTTCCCCTAAACGGACATCGCTCACTGTATGGAGCGACTAAGCTGGCATCTGAGCTTTTGATTGAAGAATATCGAGCCGCATATGATATGCCTGCTCTGATCAATCGATGTGGTGTCATTACCGGACCGTGGCAAATGGGCAAGGTTGACCAAGGCGTATTTGTGTTGTGGGTTGCAGCCCATTATTTCAATAAGCCGCTTCGCTACATCGGCTACAACGGCACTGGCAAACAAGTCAGAGACTTACTCCACGTCCACGATCTGTTGCGATTGATTGACTATCAACTCCATCATTTTGATGAATTAAATGGAAGCGTATTTAACGTAGGAGGGGGCTTAAGTAATAGTTTGTCGCTACTTGAAACGACTCATCTCTGCCAAAAAATTACGGGTAAATCTGTTGAAATTACTCCTGATGCTACCGAGCGTCCTGGTGATGTGCCAGTATTCGTCACGGACTCGTCCAGCGTCATAGAAAAAACGGGGTGGATGCCAACGTTAAGCCCTGAACAGACACTCAGCGATATTTTTCAGTGGATTTGTAAGCATGAAACGTCTTTGAAAGCGATTCTGTGATACGACCTGCCTTGTTAGAGAAATCGATGTTCTGATTATGTGAGTGAGGAGTGCGATGTCTACTGTCATCATCACAGGTTCAGCTGGGCTGATCGGGTCAGAATCCGTTCGGTTTTTTGCCGATCGCGGCTTCACGATTGTCGGCATTGATAATGAC
>DBGGTD010000483.1:0-13025 GCA_051162585.1 Elainellaceae cyanobacterium | reverse complement strand
GAGTATTAACCATCCTAGAAGGATGAACACCCATGTATTTCCAAGAACGTGATCCTCTCCACCACCATGTAAAAAATGTGCGCAAATAACTCCAATCAGACCTTGGGGTTTACGCGGTTGAATTCCAAGATTGTAAGAGAGCGATCCTCGAAGTACAGCCCAATTGACTAGATGGATACCCCAAGCAAATAAGACCAGCCTCAATAAGAGACGAGCATGGACTTTCCAATCCATCTCAAGAATCATTGAAAAACTGATAATCAGTCCAATGGCGATAACAGCGATTAAAGGATATCTGAGTGACGGGGGTTGAACTTTCTCATCAAGTCCATTGAGAACTGCAAAACCAAATGTAGCGATAGAAAGAGCCAGAATTACCTGAGAAATCTCATTCATATCCTAGAGGTTTGTAGTGTCGCGTCCAATCCAGTTTATTGGGATATTAATGAAAGCCAAAACTCTCAGACACCATGGTTTATGCTGAGCCAAGCCAGTCATGCGATCGCCAGAAAATTAGAAGAATCGCAAGACTCTAGATTTCAGCGACAGCGCGTTCGATAAGACGACGTGCCAGCGTTTGAACACCGGTATGCTCATAATATTTGCACGTCATATCTAGAAATGCCCCTAGATAATCGAGCTTGTCTTTAGAAATTTCGACAAATCTTTCTAGATTGTTAACGACTTTTTCAGGCGTTAAATCTTTTGATTCAACAAATTCATCCATCCAGCCTTTAACCGACTCAAAGCTTGCAGTCACAAAGTTGAGTTGTGCTTTGGAGCTGTCTCCCGGAATTAAATCACGCACGGATTTGAATGTGCGATTGCTTTCAAGGTCAGACGGATTCATTTTTTTGATTGTTGCAAGCCCTTTCATGGCAAAATCAGGCCCTAGAGGAATCAGTCCGTCGAAACAAACCAATGCCGTCATCCGCATTAAGGATTCGCCGCTGTAATCTGCCAAGGCTCTTAAAAAGTCGCCGATGCTGTCACCTGGAATGCCGTTAATTTGGCAAAAGGCGACGAGTTCGACGACCAGCTTAACGCTCAGATCGATGCTTTGCGCCTTTTCGGGTTTGGGGGTGAGGTGTTTGAGAAATCCTAAAAATGACACGTCTTGCCCAACCTTATTCGCCAGCGCGGCTGTTCCTAATGCACCAGAGGCAGAATCAACCGTCTGATAGAGCCAGAGAGCACGCTGATAGCCTTGCGATTTGTCATTAAAGAGGGTCACGGCGCGTTTGCCGATTTGCTGAACCAATGCCTGATCGGTTTCCCCGGTGACCGTGCGAATCGTGTGATCAAATCCGGTGAGATTATCCCACTGCCCTGGGATGACAAAATCTAAGGCGCGAAGCGACGATACGGTGATGCCGCCGTTAGGCAAGCGATCGACGAGATCGTAAATTGGCTTACTCACGTAATTCCCCCAAAATGAATGCTAATTGGACAGGAACCAAACCGAAGAGGGCATCGTGCTGAAATGATTCTCTCACTGGAGTTGGGATAGCCCTGCCAGGTCAAATTGTTCAATCCAGGCTTCGCGATCGCTCTGAGTAAATGATTCATCCCGCGACTGCACCTTAACTTGAAACCGCCCTGCCACCAAGATTGCAGTCTGGGTGTTGCCAACATCGACAGCGGGGTAGCCTCCAACTTGTCGAGTCGTGGTTGCATATTTCACAGCCGCTTCGGGGTTACTCACTGTATCGTTAACTGATAGCATCGCAACCGTCGAGCCATCGTGGTTGAGCTTATATTCTGCAAAGCCGCGTTTTTCCTGAGCCGGAACGACCTCATACCCGTCAGTCGATTCGGGAAACAGCCGATTAAAATTACTGCCTTGGACTGCTTCTTGAGAAACTGCCTGGGTTGCATTTGACCCAGTCGTTTCTTCCTGAACCTGATCGTAGTAAGACGGAGGCGATTGCGTGCTACAGGCTGTCAGCAGCAGCAGCAAACTGAGACAAACAGATGCAAGAACCTTGCGCCAGCCGACCGCAATCATATAAAGTCTCTCCCGACAACGCTGTTGATTTAGCTGTAAGTTTAATCGATCCGTCAACTGCAACTCTTGATCGCAACTCTTGACGATAAATCTTAGTCACAAATCATGATGACGTTCTACATTAGCCAATCAAATTTGCATTTGGATAGTATCACAGAACTGACAGAGTGGTCTTAGAGGATGCTTAAAACGGCACCCAATAGACTGCATTCGCCTAAATTCCGTAAGAGCTTGTTAAAGAACAATTTTGCATGTTGAGATGAAGAGTATCCTTTTGAATTACAACATTAAACCTGTTTTGAGCAAATTTTGGGCGATCGCTCTAAGCCTGTGTGTGTGCGCGAGTGGTTTGGGATGTGCTCCCAGGCAGCCTGCCCTCACCCCCACCCCGTCCGGCTCTCCATCTCCAGCGGCGATCGCGCCTGACTCCCAAACCAGCTCTGATGGTGCTGATTCTGATCCTGCTGATATCGCGAGTGGTGCTGACATGACGAATGCTGCCGAAGTGACTGACGTCTCTGTAAGGGGCGAACCGGGAAACTATTCTCTATCCACTACAATCCGAAGCCCAGACACGGGCTGTGACCAGTATGCTGATTGGTGGGAAGTGCTTAGCGAAGATGGCACCCTGCTCTATCGCCGAATCCTGCTCCATAGCCATGTGAATGAACAGCCATTTACCCGCTCTGGTGGGCCGATCGCTCTTCAACCCGACCAGGTAATTGTGGTTCGTGCTCACATGCATCCTCATGGCTATGGGCTCCAAGCCCAACGAGGAACCGTCGCAGATGGCTTTACCTCGGTGACACTACCCGTAAACTTTGCAGCTGATGTGGAAGACCAAGAGCCTCAACCTTCTGGATGTGACTTTTAACCAGATTGGCTAGCTCGTTATAGTCCTACGGACTCAGGTTCGTGTGGTGAGCCCCCGCGGCGCGGGGGCTCACCACACGTTCAACGTCCTAACGCGAGAGCGTAAGGCTATATCAATTTTATTCATAGATGCAATGAGTCATGCCTTTTGATTCTGACGGAGTGCGATCGCTACTGTGAACCTATCAGCTCCGCACACTCTGGTTATCGCTGAGTTGATAGTCGCAATTCAGAATCTTCAAAGGTGACTAACATGAGAACCCTCGAACAGTGGACACGGTATGAACATCTAGAACTGCTCTCGAATCCTGATGAAAGACGGGTTACTCGGTCACGTCCGTCTCCGCTTCAGAAGATTTGGCAATGGTTCGTATCGGCGATGGCGCGCAATTCTGAGCCCCGCATCTGGAAAGTCTTAGATTCGAACGGTAATCCATATTGGAGAATCCACGATCCTGCGAGCGATCGCATGGCTACCTTGGCGTCTGAAGCTGAGGTGCGAATATGGCTCGAACAGCGCTATTACGTTGATTAGTCTGAAATCATCGAAATCACTTTAAATTGAGCATCAAAATGCCAGCAGACGGGCGTTGGCTTGCCTGCGCGGAGCGCGTATTGCCCCAAGAACGTTGACTTTGTTTACTGAAATTTTTCCTGCCATTTCACACAATGAGAGAATAGGGAAAGTTCGATGCATTGGAATTGATTGAATCAGAGTAGATTAAATCAGAGTGGATTGAATTGGAATCGATCTAACATACAGTTGCAATGCATTGTTCATCCCCTCAATCTATAGCGTAGGAAATGATGAACATGAACGTTCGATTATGGGCGATCGCCCCTCTGATCATGGGGAGTATCTGCCTTGGCTGTACAGACCGAGCTCAAGATCTCTATCAGATTGAAATAGAGCGGATGTGCCTAGATTGCAACCTCCAAGGTGCAAATTTGTCAGGTGAAAACTTAGCTGGAAAGTATCGAGTTCCGCTGAGTAACACACCGTTGTCAGTGAGTCCTGAAGGACTTAACTATGCTGACCCTGTTGATCTAACAGGGGCTGATTTGACCAATGCAAATCTTAGTCAAGCCAATCTATTTGAGGTTATTTTGACCCAAACAACGCTGGTTAGCGCCGACTTATCCGAAGCCAATCTTAAAAGCGCACAGCTCGACGCAGCCGATTTGAGTGACGCCATTCTGACAGGGGCAAATCTTCGGGGAGCAAATTTGCGGGATGCCAATCTGACGAACGCCAACTTGCAAGGGGCTGACATGAGAGACACAGATCTGGTGGGTGCAGACCTAACAGGTGTCATTGTTGACGAGCAAACTCAGATCGAGATTACTCTGAAGGACTAGCCTCTGAAGGATTAGCGCAATAATGGGCGGCAGGGTGACCCGGTTGCTGCCGAATATATTCGTAGATGGCGATCGCCGCTGCATTTTGCACGTTGAGCGATTCGATTAAGCCGAATTGGGGAATTGTAATCACGTCGTCGCATAGCTCTACCAAATCAGCCGGAATGCCTGTTAGTTCTCGCCCAAGCAACAACACCGATTGAGCTGGATATCTAAATTCAGGCAGGGGGTTGGCAGCGGAGTCAGCATGCAGCGCAATCAAACGATAGCCATTGTTCCGACAGCGATTTAGCCAAGCAGGAAGCTCGGCAACAGAGCATTGGCTTAGGGGTTGCCAGTGATGCGCAGAGGTAGACAATCGTCGAAATGGAGGTGTTTGGGCGATCGCCAGCTCTGACAAGACCAACGACTCTAGCCGAAACACTTCTGCCGTACGACATAGCCCCCCCAGATTAGCCGGATTTTGCACCAGCGTCGCGCAGACGATCAATGAATGGCGGGGCAGATCGGCATAAGCATGGCGGCTAATTTGAGGTCGATTCACAATATCCTGGATCAGATTCTGGCTTATCTCTTGATTTTCGTGTTACGGTTCGCTGCACGCTGATGCCACATCTCATCTACGAGTTTATGAGGCTTTTCAGCCCCTACTCAAGGCCTTGATTAGTCTGTTGCATATCGTGTTGCCAAAGAATCGGCGTTAATTCTTTACGCAAATACAGAGGATGAGCGGGCTGGCCTCGTTTGGTGAGTGATAAGTAATGCAGGGTATTGAGTAGGGGTAATACAGCCTTGTCTCGCTGTGCCAATGTGCCATGATTTCCCCAGGCTGCAACCACCAAGTTTGCCTCTTGGCTTAGATTTGCAAGCCAGCGATCGTTTTCCAACCCAATCGGGTCATCCACCCATCGCAACCGCCGGGGGGTTGTCGAGCGGTACGCAAACACATTGGTAATACAAACGCCTCCATATCCCCAGTCTCGGGCAAATCCGATACAACGCCGCGCTGTGGGATCGTTGTGAAATTCATCGGCAGTCGAGGGATTTAACCCGACAAACATCACCCACGGCATGGTGTTGTCCCAGGTACGCCAGAGGGCATAGCGATAGGTTTGGCAAGGTGACAAAACAATTGCAGAATCCATAAATAGATTTCTTCAACAAGACTTTATCTCGTCCGAATTAGGAACCCAGTACACTTTGATTTTGAAACACCTATTGCCTAAAATTGCCCCCTTAAATCAATTTGCACTGAACTCAAGCGCATACCGCTATTAATCACAGTCCGCTGAGGACAGTGTGCTGAGGACAGTGTGCTGAGGCGAGTGCTGGCGCGTAGGGCAATCTCAAGCGATTTACCGCGTAGTAGGAGAAACCTATGATATCGCCCCTGCCCAACCCCCTCTTTCCAGATCAGTGCGGGCTCAATGTTGTAATCGTAATTGATGAGTCAGGTTCGGTCGATAATCTTGAAATCGAACAAGTACGAGAAGCAGCCCGCCAGTTTATAGATGCACTTTCAGGAACGCCGTCAAAGATTGGCATTGTCATTTTCAATGTTGAGGCTACGGTGATTTTGGAGTTAACCAGTGTCCTCGACCCAGGCGGGGCAAGCACGGTTAAAGCAGCCCTCAACTTTCCGCGCAAGGGCACCGGCACAAACTGGCAAGCGGCATTTAACACAGCACGAACCTTGCAGGGCGATCTGATTATTTTCACCACTGATGGCAATCCTGGAGGGTCTCAATCGATCATTGCGCCGCTTCAGAATGGTGTCGCGGCAGCGAACCTGGTCAAGAGTGACGGTACGAGAATTATTGCGATTGGCATTGGGGATGATCTCAACATTGAGAATCTCAAGGCAATTTCAGGACCGGTCGAAAATGATGACTTTTATCTAGCAAATTTCAATACATTAGCGAACCAACTTAGGGCGATCGCCCTTCGACTATGTGGTTCATCGATTACTGCAATTAAGACGGTGAGACAGCCAGACGGGAGTCATGCTCCAGGAGCGGGTTGGCAGTTTGCCATTCACTTAGACGGGGCAGATCCCCAATCACTCGTCACAACGCCTGCTGATGGCATTACTCGCGAGGATGGCGTGGTGAACTTTAGATGGCAGGTGCAAGATCTTCAGGGGACTAGTCAGGCCACCGTGACTGAAACTCCACAGGATCAGTTTATCTTGACCGATGTGGTTGTTACCGGAACCGAAGGACATCCAGTTCCGGTTGAGACAGTGCCAAATGGAGTATCTCTCAGCGTCGCCGTTGACGACATCATCTCTAGCGCATTTCTCAGCGAGAGAGTCGAAGCCTATGCGATTATATTTTCGAAAAACCCCGATCGCAGCACTCCCCTTCGACGGCTAGAGGGAGCCACCGTAGGCGGAGACATCTATGCATTTGTGTTTCCTAGCGAGGGCATTGACCGAGTTGATTTTAGCTTTGGACGGGCTGATAATCGCCCCACTCAAATCGAACGGCACGCTCCCTTTGATCTCGAAGGTGGAGATGTAACCACGGCCAAACCACTCGACACCCGCCAAATTCGTAATGGGCAGTATGACGTTGATGCTAGGCTACGCCTTAGCGACGGCACCAAGTCACGCCTAACCACGACCTTCACGATTGAGAATCATCCTCCTCTCCCATCCGACTACAAGCTGGTCTTTTCTAAACAACCCGACCGCAGTGAACCCGTACTTGACCTCAATAGGGCAACGGTGAAAGGAAATATCTATGCGTTTCTAACACCCGATATCGACCTTTATATCAAACAGGTTCAATATTGGTTAGATGACCCCGATCGCACGGGACGAACGCACCAAGTTGAAAATGCAGTCCCCTACGATTTTGAGGGCGGCAGCGTGAAAACGGCTACTCCATTTGATACCCGACATGTCGCCAATGGCGCACACACGATTACCACCGAAGTATTCCTGCGAGATAGTACAACTGTGGTGTTTGATACAACCATTATCGTCATAAATGATGCTGGATAGCTGGAAATAGGCGCTTGACTCGCCTTCTGTCTCAAGCAGTTCCCAATGGTTTGTTTTTAACGATTCGCCCCTTACGATTCATCCTCACTTAATCGTCCGCAAAGGTCGGTCGCTTGCCCGACACTTTCCAGTCTGGGTTTTCGCCGCCAATGATTAAGCGCTCGATTGTCACATAGTCTTTGCTAAATTGCTTGAATGCATTGATTAAAACATCAAGGGCGATCGCATCAGATGTGCCCAAGTCAAACCAGCATCGTGCCCAGGTGCCGCGATATTCAACGTCAGCCATGTTGTGCATCAGCGCCATCATGCTGTCGTCTGCCACGTCGTCGTCATAGTCCAGGTAGCTGATATCAAGCCCAGTGTCTTGAACCTGAAGATTCTCAGCATTAAACCCACCCAATTTGCCAATAAAAAACCAAGAATTCAAAATTTCATCCACATATTGCTGCTCCATTGATGAGGGAGCCGTACTGAACTCAAACCAAATCCATAAATCAAAGAAGTCGCACTCTCGAAACTCGACATTCATAGCGGAGCGTTATTCATCGGGGGAACAGATATCAGCATACTTTAGGACGGGGATGATCAGGGAACGTGTGAATGATGCAGGTGAATCTTGCTGGACACCATTGAACAACTATAGCCTTATGCTTTCGCGTTAGGACGCTGAACGTGTGGTGAGCCCCCGCGCCGCGGGGGCTCACCACACAAACCTAAGTCCGTAGGGCTATATGAGATGTCAAGCGCTAAACGCTAATCACCAATCACTCCTTTTCCCATCGGCTGAGGAGGATTCTCTAACGTATAAATTTGAGTTTCAGTGGCGATCGCATCCTTGATATGTCTTGGAGTTTGCATCATCCCCAACAGAGTCGCTCCATCCATCAGCCGAAATTCTCCAGTCGTTTGATCTGCGAGGAGGCGATCGGTCGCCTCAGGGTCAGGGCGTATCGAAAACTCGTGAGGTGACGCCAAGATAAACCCCAGCGGCGACCCAAAACTCATCGCGTGACAAAGATACGATTGAGCCTGGGCAAAGACCTGTCTCACCGTATTAACCAAGCGAGTATGCAGATGCATTTCTGCGGGCGCAGTCGGCCCTGCCTGGAGCGCCAAAAATCCATCAGGAGCCAATACTTTCTGAATCTGCTGATAGTGCTCTTTTGTAAATAATTGGAACGCGGGCCCCGACTCAATCGGATCGGTCAAATCAGAAATAATCACATCCCACCGAGTTTGAGTTGTCTCAATAAAATCAAGTGCATCCCCGATCAAGACCTCCGCTCGCGGATCATCGAGAGCATTTTGGTGCATTTCGGGTAAATGCTGACGACAGGCGTCTACCACCTCTCCATCAATGTCTACCATCACGACCCGTTCGACCGTATGCCAACGCAGTACTTCGCGCACCGTCGCCCCTTCGCCGCCGCCGAGAACCAGCACGTTGCGAGGATGTCCGTGAAAAATCATGGCAGGGTGCACGAGTCCTTCGTGGTAGAGAAATTCGTCTCCTGTGCAAGATTGCCACTTGCCATCTAGAACCAACGCTTTGCCATAGGCCCCTGTCTCAACCACATACAGCTCTTGATAGGGCGTTGTGCGGTGCGCCAAAATGCGGGTGATGCCGTGGGCATAGAGATCCCACGGGGTAATGTATTCACTCAGCCAGAAATCTGCGCGAACGTCGGCTCCAGACATAGTTTGACGGGTAAGAATAAACGGTTTAGGTGCTTTATTTTCTTTGAACTCAACGCTCGAAGGTCTTGATGTGAATGGGCTGGTGAGTTTTTCGAGGTAGAACACATAACGAATGATGGCGTGCTTCTAGCTGCTCTATCAAATAATGGCAGGCTTGCTCTGGCTGGGTATGCTCACCACAGGTAAACACATCGATGGCGGCATAGCCTTCTTCGGGCCAGGTATGAATGGAAATATGAGACTCAGCGAGGAGTGCAAGAGCAGTAATTCCGTGGGGAGAAAATTGATGAATTAAATCGCCAAGAAATGTTGAACGGGCACGGTCTGCTGATCCTTTAAGCAGATCCCGAATCAATGCCGTATCGTTTAGCCGCGTAGCCGGACAACCATACAGTTCGAGAATACAGTGGAGTCCAACGGGAGCAAGAGGTCTATCCCCCAATTGGCCAGATGGTAAATGCAACACCCTACCTATCCCCTAATTGGCCAGACAGTTGCCTGAAAGCACGATTTTCAATCATACCGAATAGAACCGTGCTGTGGAAGACGCTTTTTAAATTCACAGGAATCTCTGACGTACTAGACTCGCTAAATTGGTCCTAAGCGATCGCTCTATAGAGAGAGACAGCGATATTAAATTCCTTGAATAATTAGATCTTGAGGGAGTTTCGGCAGATAAGCTGCTTATTAATGAGTGACGACGTGAGTCGTATTACACGAATTTACCCTATCTTAAATTTTATTTAATTTGCAGGCATTAGCAAAAACGGTAAAATAATATACAGACAGGATTGAATTTTTCTTTCCTGTTTTGGAAGCCATCCTAAATCAAAGCTTTCAAGATTTGTCTAATACTCATTCTTCAAAGTAGGGCTACAGATAAGCAGGCTGGAATCTAATCAGGGCTTATGCCCGTCCATCTGAAATCGAAAATCCAAAATCGAGAATTGGGATAACCAACATTGTTCCCATGTTGTGTTTCGTTTCGGCTTTCCACAACGCATTTATAATTCAGGAGATATAACATGAGACTTTCCTATCGGGGCGTTCGCTATGACTCTGAGCCGCTACCCGTCGATATGGCTGAAACTCAGCGGATCGGTCGCTATCGGGGGCATGCATTCAGATTTTCTTACCCCCGGCATATTCCTATTCCTCAGCCGACCCTTGATCTAACGTATCGAGGCATGATGTATCGGACTAGCGCCACGGGTGCGATTCAAACCCTGCAGCCTGTTGCAGCCACCACCAATGAAGTCGTTTCAACGCGGAACAAGGCAGCTAAGCCCAATCGGCAAAATCTGTTGCGGGACGTGGCGCGAGTTCATAGCCAAAATATTCAAAATCGCTTGCAGCAACGTCTAGAAGTCGCACGGGCACAAGGAAACGATAATCTTGTTGCCCAACTTGAACGCGAAATGCAGCAAGTTGTGTAACCTCGTCTACGTCACGACCAATTTTCTCCGCTAAACAGAAGGGAAGGCTATAGGATATAGCTTTCCCTTTTGTTTGCCTCCTTTTGTTTGCCGATCGCCCCTCACTCTATGGGGTGGATGGGAGGCGATTCGTGAAATAGTGCCGATATAGATCGCAGCTTGGGATAACCTGATTCCCACGGAACTTAACTAAGCCCATACTTTGCAATTGAAACGCTAAGATTTGTTCGAGTTCGACTGGCGCTGATGCCCTTGCAATCTCGGCAAAGGCGATCGCCAACGATGGATGCTGCTGCAAATTTTGCAAATGCCGATGGAGATGATTGTTATAAATTCCTGATTCGGTGGCTGACGTTTCTAGAAGCTGGCTAATCGTTAAATCATCTTGGGCAAGATGATAAAAAGCTTGCTGCGTCAGGTATGGATGTCCACCGAGTAAGTTCATGAGCGCAGAGATGTCAGCCGATGAAAGGGTCAGCCCGTAGCGCTGAGCCAGTTCAAGAACTTGATCTGTCGTGAATTTGGTGAGCTCAATCGCAAGCCCCACATTAAACGGAGACTGGTTGATATCCAACGGAATATAAACTTCGGTCGAGTGAACAATAATTAATCTCAAATATTGCCAAAGCGGGTTGCCGCTATCTCCATAGGCAGCCTCTTCGTACCACGATCGCAGGAGTGAGAAAAAGTCATCAGCAATTTCTGGATGACGAAATACTTCATCCACTTGATCAAGCGCAATCACCAGTGGGCTTTGAATATCGGGCAAGAGAAAATCTTCAAAATACGCAGTGCAGTTTCCCTTGCTGCCAAAGGTATCAGTCCAATACTCCTCAATGCGATGGGGCAAACGAAGCTTATAGGAAAGGGTAGTGCAAAACCATTTTAGAAACCGTTCAAGATCAGAAAAGATCGCCTTATCGGCCCGCTGAAAGCTCAACGGCACGATAAAGACCTCATCTGCGTTGAAGTCAGCATGATGCTGTTTGGCATGAGCCAAAATCCGAACCATCAGCGATGTTTTGCCCGTTTGACTGGGTGCTTTGATGCGAATGAGTGAGCCAGGTCTAATGATTTCGTCATAGCATCGCTGTTCGTTGGGATGGCGTTTGATATAAAAGTTTGAGTCAATGGGCACCAATCCCACCAAAGGCTCAATGTTCAATGATGTAGGGGCTTGAGATATCCCAGATGATTGAGAATGAGGGGAATCATGGAGGGAAGCAGACGAGGAGGATGAACCGGATCGACTCTCTGCCTGCTGAACCAAAACTGCTACGAGATTGGTTTTGCTGACTTTTTCACCAAAGCTCGATGATAGAAGCTGCCATAACTTAGGCCCCACATCATGCTTGATATATTCGGGGGCATACCCGTTTTCATCGGCAATTTCATCATATTTCTGGCTGTTCCAGGCTCCTCGAAGCACAGAAACCTCTATATTTTTGAGATGTCGCGCTGATTTAGAAAAAACGGCTGCATCGGCAACCTTGAGGGCAACTTCGAAGGGAATGGGCTGTTCTTCATAAATGTCTTGCATCGGCGTGCTTTGAGGGTTGCTCTGGTCACAATCTATCAGCTTCAGCTCAGGTTCTGCTGAAAATATGGCTAGCTAATTGTTGCTGTACAACGGCAAAACACAGCGGCGACAAACAACCTTGACAACTACCAACTACTTGATTTTGCTAAAAGTTGCTGAAGTTTAAGAGTGGTGTCTGACTCTGACAATGGTAAGTACATCACAACTTCTAGATTTGGGCTATCGGCGACCTTGAAGACAACATAATTTAGTGCTAGCCGACCAACGAGTGGGTGATCGATTTCTTTGCGCCCATCTGTTCTGCCTAATATGTCGTGGTCTGTCCACCACAGTCGAAACTCTGGGCTAGCAACCTCAAGATTATTGATTAATTCAACAAACCAAGGATCTCCAACAGAACGACTATAATTCACGCGAAACTGAGCCAGTACTAAGCGAGCATGAGCTTCCCAATCAACCAAAATTTGACGCAGATTCTCATTCATGAACACAAACCAAAGAATATTTCGCTCTTGAAGTGGTAGTGATTCAAAATCGCCAAATACAGCACAAGCAGCTTGATTCCAAGCAAGTAAATCCCATCGTTGTCCAGTAATATAAGCAGGATTTGTGCCAAACCGATCGAGTGCCTGTAGCAGCAAGGGACTTACAATCTCTTGGGGTTGAATTGAATCAAGAGGATGCGACTGGTCTGCTAGCACGAATAAATGATTCCGCTCATCCAAATTTAGCTTAAGAGCGCGAGCAATTCCTTCTAGCACTTGAACTGAGACTTGAACATTCTGTCCTTGTTCAATCCAGGTATACCAAGTTACTCCAACTCCTGCGAGTTGGGCAACTTCTTCTCGGCGTAATCCAGGTGTCCGCCGCCGACCGCCCTCTGTTAAACCAACTTGCCCTGGAGAAATTCGATTACGGCGGGTTTTTAGAAAGCTTGACAACTCCTTTAATCGTTTCTTCTTATCCATCACACGTGGTTGTCTCTCTAGCCTAGTAGTGTCAGTACTATGATAAGTTCACTCCTGGTTAGGGTATAATACCAATTCCCAGAAGATATGCACTAAATTAGGGATTGATGATGATCTTGAGTACATCTGATGG